>JBIPMA010000229.1:0-6123 GCA_044369335.1 Schleiferiaceae bacterium
TAATGAACTACTTACTTTAGATGCCTTAGCAAAACAAGCTGGTTTTGTTTCAAGGACTACTTTTCTAAATGCATTTAAGCAAAAAACAGGTCTTACGCCTTCAGACTACCTTAATCGATAGATTTTAATCTAATCTTTGTTCAGTTTTTATAAATCTGAACAAGGTTAAGCACTCCAAAACTAGACATATGTCTGCATTATTCTAATTTGCGCCGCCTTAGCGCATGCGCTTAGTTTTTGCCATATCGGTGAGGGCTATTTTATATTTAGAATAATTATATATGAATTGCAGAACTTTATTATTATGTATTTTTTTAATATGTCTTGTGACAGGATTAAATGCACAAAGTACTCCTGTTGTTAAAGACACCGTATTAACCCAAAAACAGAAGGATCGTCTGTTTTTAAAGCAAGCAGGTAAAGACAGAATAGAAAAATTCAAAAAGGAATTCAACAAAAGCTGGAATAAGGTTTTTATTGATTTTACAGATAATAACGTGATGTTGATGGCTGGTATGAACTTTGCCAAACAAAATGTTCGTGCCAATGGTTATACTTCACCATTTATTTATGCTGTTGAACAAAAAAACGTATACAAGCCAGGTTTTTTTGCTGGCTTTAGGGTTGATGGTAATTACAAAGAAAAGCATCCATATGCAGTAGCATTTACTTTAAACAAGTATGCTAGTGGAACCAATTATAGAGAAACTAAATCAGTTGAACCATTTGATGGTAACTTTTCCAACTTCAAAGCAGCAGAACAGTCATTTAGTTTTAATATGACTGCCTTGTACAAAAAAATCATTCCCATCTCTGATACAGCTAAGTATAAATTTTATGTAGTGGCTGGGCCAAGCTTGGACATACGTTTATCTAAACAAGGAATAGATAATCAAGTGAATTACAATTACAGAAAAATGTTCCTTAGGGCACAACTTGGGGTAGAATTTGAGAATAAAGATTTTTATACCCTTTTCTTTCACTATAAACAAGGTATACACTCAGTAACTAAATCACCAATTCAAACTGGTTTTAACAATTTTGATTTAGGCTTGTTGATTAAAGCAAGTGATTTGTTCTAAATATAAAAGCTAAAAAATGAAAAAATATTTAAACCTAACCATCATATTTTTATTCGCCCTGTTAAGTATAACAAATCTTACTAGTTGCAGTAAGGATAGCAGTGGGGCAGAGATTAATTTGACACAACAAATGTTATCCGGTAAAACATGGTTCTTAGATTATAGCATTACAGGTACAAGTGAAAAAAATTATTTAGGACAGCCATCTTATTTTATTAAATTCTCTAAGAATGATAGCACTAGCGATTCGGATGGATTGACTGGCACTTATAAAATAGAGAAGATAAACAATAAGTTGCAGATAAATGTAAAAGCTAAAACGAGCAGTACTAATACGGTAGAGTATATCTATAATATTGAATCTATTGGTACTAGTAATCTTATTCTTTACTATACTTTAAATGGTGCAACAATTCCAACAAAATTGTATTTCAGCGCAAAAAATTAGTATGAGAAAAATTTTAGTCACATTGTTTTTTTTATGCGCAATACATTTAGTAAAAGCTCAGACCGGCTTATTTGTGATGAGTTCGGTTGGTGCTATGGCAGGTACATCTAGCAATGGTCTTGCGATTAATTTTAATAGTATCGCTGCATGTATTGATGTGCAAACTGGTATTGCGGTATTGAATGGAGCTAGAGGTAATGGTCAGTTCGCAATTAATTGTGAAGTCACAATGAAATTTAATTCACTTGGAATTAAAATGTTTCCAAATCCGGTGAACAATGCTACAAAAGTTAAATTCAAAAACACACCTCCTTTGAATGATATATTCAATTTGACAATATGGACCACAGAAGGTTTACTAGTTAAAACGCAAAAAGAAACAGGGTATAATTTATTTCAGGGGTTGAATATGGACTTGAGTGCATTGATTGCAGGCACTTATGTATTAAAAATTGAATCAGTAGGGTATATGGATGCAATCAAATTTATTAAAACGAATTAATTGAGCTTTTAAGTAGCACATAATTATATGAAAATATCGAATATGAAAAATATGTTGAATCTGAAGATGGCATTGATTTGTTTATTAACATCGTTGTTTTTTAATCAATCAAACCTCCTTGCGCAAACCCCAGGCACAGGAATCTTTTTTCAAGCAATCGCAAGAGATCAGTATACCAATCCTGCAAAAGATAGAAAGATATATGTACAAGCAAGTATCATTCAGTCTACTGCTACGGGCACTAAAGTTTTAATAGAGACACATCAAACCACAACAGATGGTTCAGGTGTTTTTAGTATCAGTGTTGGCCAAGGAGCAAGAACAGGAGGCACCGTAACAAGTCTTGATAAAGTAGAGTGGGCAAAAGGTCCATATTATTTGAATTTAAAAATTTCAATTACACCAATTGCACCTATTGCCAATTGGGATTATACTAAAGAGTGGATTGACTTAGGTACTTCTCCTTTTGGTACTGTTCCTTATGCTTTATATTCAGGAAGTTCTGGAGCATTAGATGATAAATTAAGTATTGCAGATACTGCTAAAATGTTGGCAATTTATGCAAAATCACAAATAGTTAATAACCTTTCAACTCAAGTAAATAGCAAATTATCTGCTTCTGATACAACTACTATGTTGGCGCCTTATGCAAAAATGGTTAATGCGTTGGTCGCTTCAAATATTACATCATTAACGGCTGCAACGGTGAATGCTGCTTTAGATAGCAAAGTAAATGTAGCAGATAGTGGAAAGATTTATGTTACACCTCTTCAATTAAAAGGCGTCACTTTTGATACAACAAGTTTGGTTACTAAGATAAATAATAAAGTTAGCCTTGCGGATAGTGGAAAGATTTATGTTACACCTCTATCAATTAAGAAAGCGGATAGCATAACGAATGCTTCATTAGGTTTGAAATTAAATGTAGCAGATAGTGGATCCAAATATGTAACCCCTTTGCAATTAAAAGGTGTCACTTTTGATACAACAAGTTTAATTTCTAAAATAAATAAAAAAATAAACCTTTCAGATAGTACAACTGTTTTTGTAACGCCATTACAATTGGCTGCAAAAACTTTTGATAGTACAGCTATTTATACTCAATTAGGTACTAAATTGAATAAAGTTGATACAGCTAGCCTGTCTAGTCGAATTAATTTAAAAGCAAATACAACTGACGTAACAAGTGGATTGGCATTAAAGTTAAATATTACTGACACTAGTGTATTATTAAGAAAAGCAGACACAGCTAGTCTATCTAGTCGAATTAATTTAAAAGCAAACACAACAGACGTAACAAGTGGATTGGCATTAAAGTTAAATATTACTGACACTAGTGTATTATTAAGAAAAGCAGACACAGCTAGTTTGTCAAGTCGAATTAATTTAAAAGCAAATACAACGGATGTAACAAGTGGATTGGCTCTAAAGTTGAATATTTCTGATACAAGTGTATTATTAAGAAAAGCAGATACATCTACTTTATCTAATCGAATTAATTTAAAAGCAAATACAACGGATGTAACAAGTGGATTGGCTTTAAAAGCGAACTCAACAGATGTAACGAGTGGTTTAGCATTGAAATTGGATGCGTCCCAAAAAGGAGCAGCTAGTGGAGTTGCAAGCTTAGATATAAATTCTAAAGTTCCTGCTTCACAAATCCCAGTCGTTTCCTTCCAAAGTGCCAATGTTGTTGCATCCCACGCTGCGATGCTTGGATTATCTTCGGCAGTAGTAGGTAGTATTGCCATTAGAACCGATATAAACAGAAATTTTGTTTTAAGTGGAAGTGATCCAGCAGTTTTAGCAAATTGGGTGGAGCTTGCAGTACCTACTTCTGTTACTACAATCAATGGCATACCTGGAGCTTTTGTAACATTAACAACAAATGAAATTGGAGAGGGCACTAACAATAAATATTACACAGACGCTAGAGCAAGAAACGCCATCAGTGCTTCTGGGCCATTAAATTATAATGCTTCAACTGGAACACTTACTATGACAGCTGCAACTGCAAGTAGCAATGGTTATTTAAGTTCATCAGATTTTACAACATTTAATAATAAGCAAAATACATTAACAGCGGGGGTAGATTATGCAACACCATCTGGAAACATCACAGGAAATGCTGCTAATGTAACAGGTGTAGTTTCTATCGTAAACGGTGGTACAGGTACAACTACGGCTTCAGGCGCTTTAACAACTCTAGGCGCAGAACCAACTGTAAATAAAAGCACAGCAACAGATTTAGGAAATATAAATCCAAGTGATATTTTATTCCCTTCTCAAAAAGCGGTAAAAACATATGTGGATTTGCAAAGTGCAAATGCAGGTGTGGCAGACTTAAGTATTACGAATGCAAAATTAGCTGGTAGTATTACTGCAAGTAAATTAATTGGGACAGATATTGCAACAGTTGGAACAATTACATCTGGCGTTTGGAGTGCAACAACAATTGCTTTGAATAAAGGTGGTACCGGCGCAACAACTGCCGCAGATGCAAGAAGCAATTTAGGATTGGTAATTGGTACGAATGTGATGGCAGCAAATGCAATCACCACTTTAACTGGAGATGTAGCAGGATCAGGTAATGGAAGTTTTGCAACAACTGTAAATACGGTGGGTGGTGTGAGCTCTGCAACGATTGCAGGTTTGCCAACTTCAGTTGCTGCAAATACTGCAAGTATCACGGCAAATACTACAGCAATCAATACAGAAGCAACAACTGCTAGAGCAGCAGAATTAGCATTGACAAATAGTGTGAATGCGAATACGGCAAGCATAACTTCTAATACAATAAGTATAAATGCGAATACGGTAAGTATTACTGCCAACACAACAGCAATCAATGCAGAAGCAACAACTGCGAGAGCAGCAGAATTAGCATTGACTAATAGTGTGAATGCGAATACGGCAAGTATTACTGCCAATACAACAGCAATCAATACAGAAGCAACAACTGCTAGAGCAGCAGAACAGGCTTTGACCACAAGTGTAAATGCTAATACAGCAAGCATAACTGCCAATACAGTAAGTATTAATGCGAATACGGCAAGTATTACTGCCAACACTACAGCAATCAATACAGAAGCAACAACTGCGAGAGCAGCAGAACAGGCATTGACCTCAAGTGTAAATGCTAATACAGCAAGTATTACAGCAAATACAGTAAGTATTAATGCAAATACTGCAAGTATTACTGCCAATACTACAGCAATCAATACAGAAGCAACAACTGCAAGAGCAGCAGAACAGGCATTGACCAATAGTGTGAATGCGAATACAATAAGTATTACAGCAAATACAGTAAGTATTAATGCTAATACGGCAAGTATAACTGCCAATACAAATGCAATCAATACAAAGCAAACTGCATTGACAGCTGGAGTTGGTTCTGGTATTTCTATTAATGGTGGAACAATTTCAGCAACGGGTATAACTACTAGTAACCTAGCAAGTAATGCAGGCATTACAAATGCACAATTAGAAAATAGTATAACTACTTTAGGTAATACTGCAATGACATTAGGTGGAACAGTTACTTCTGTTACAGGATTAAGTTCTGTAAGTTCAACTGGATTTACTGGAGCATTAACAGGAAATGCATCTACAGCAACAGCCCTTGCAACAGGAAGAACAATTTCTACAACTGGAGATATTACTTATACAAGTGGAAGTTTTGATGGAACAGGGGATGTCACTGGCGTTGCAACTTTAGCAGCTTCTGGAGTTACTTCTGGTACTTATGGATCTTCAACAGCAATTCCTACATTCACAGTGGATAGCAAGGGTCGTTTAACAGCAGCTAGCACAGTGGGGATAACAGCTGGTGTATCTACTTTAAATTATACAAATACAACTTCATACGCAGCAGGTGGAAACATCAGCGGAACATCATTAACATTAGCTGCTGCAGATGCATCTAATCCAGGTTTAATTTCAATAGGTGCTCAAACAATTGCTGGGGCAAAAACTTTTAGCTCAACAACTACGTTTAATGAAGATATTAAAGTTAATGATATTACTATTGGTGTAGGTAGAAGAGACAATTCTTCAATAACTAGTACCGCGGTAGGAAAATCAGCACTGGG
>JBIPMA010000071.1:0-6117 GCA_044369335.1 Schleiferiaceae bacterium
GCTCTATTCGATTTATTTTACCTTCTCCACAACGGCCTTGAACGCCTCCGGGTGGTTCATGGCCAAGTCAGCCAATACCTTGCGGTTGAGTTCGATGTTGTTGGCGTGGAGCTTGCCCATCAGCTGACTGTAGGACAATCCGTGCATGCGAGCACCCGCGTTGATACGGGCAATCCACAGGGCGCGGAAGTTGCGCTTCTTAGCGCGGCGGTCACGGTAGGCGTAACCAAGGGCTTTTTCGACGGCGTTTTTGGCGACCGTCCAAACATTTTTGCGGCGACCGAAGTAGCCTTTTGCCATTTCGAGTACGCGCTTGCGGCGTGCACGAGAAGCAACATTATTTACAGAACGTGGCATAGAAAATTAATTTTTGGTAACGCGGACCGATTCGGTAGTGAACTACGTGGCGGACTCTTAGGGGCGTTTACGCAGGGTTGATTAAACCAGAGAACAATACAAAAAAGGATTACAGAACGAGCTGCTCCTTCACAGATTTCACGTCGGAGGGGTGCACCAACGTAGCGTGGGTCAGGCGGCGCTTGCGGTCCGTAGCCTTCTTGGTCAGAATGTGGCTTTTGAACGCGTGCTTGCGCTTGATTTGGCCAGTACCGGTCAGCTTGAATCGCTTCTTGGCGCTGGATTTGGTCTTCATCTTAGGCATGGTACAGAACTATTATTTGAGCTACTATTTCTTTTTGATCGGAGCGATCAAGATAAACATCCGCTTTCCTTCAAGGTGGGGCATGGCCTCCACTTTGCCGAGGTCGGCGACGTCCTGGGCCAACTTCAAAAGGAGCAATTCGCCTTGTTCTTTGTAGATGATGGAGCGTCCACGAAAGAACACGAAGCTCTTCAGTTTGGCACCTTCTTCTAAGAACTTACGGGCGTGCTTGAGCTTGAACTCGTAGTCGTGGTCGTCCGTTTGGGGTCCAAAGCGGATTTCTTTGATGACTACTTTTTGCGCCTTGGCAGCGATCTCCTTCTGCTTTTTCTTTTGATCGTACAAGAACTTCTTGTAGTCAATGATTTTGCAGACTGGGGGATCGGCATTCTCGGCGATCATCACCAAGTCGAGCTCGTCTGCTTCGGCCATAGCCTGGGCTTCGCGAGAACTGATGACGATGGGTTCTTGCCCGTCCCGCACAAGGCGGACTTTCGGCACACGAATGTGCTCGTTAATCTTGTGGGCGGCTTCCGGTTCACGGTAGCCACGTCCTTGGCGGGGTCCCGAAGGTCTATTGTTCCTCAGAGGGGTCAGGTTTTAAATTTATCTCTTTACTCACAGGGCAGAAAGCCGTTCGGCCACTTCGGCACGTACGCGCTCCGCAAACTGGGCGGGCGTTTCAGCTCCGAGGTCCCCTTCACCGTGGCGGCGGACCGATACGGTTTGGGATTCCTGCTCTTTCTCGCCGACCACCAACATGAACGGGACCTTGCGCACTTCCGCGTCGCGGATCTTGCGTCCGACCTTTTCATTCCGGTCGTCAACGAGGGCGCGAATATCGGACATTTCGAGCAGATTCACAACCTGTTGGGCGTAGTCGTTGTAGCGTTCTGAGATCGGAAGCACCACCGCTTGCTCGGGGGTGAGCCACAGCGGAAAGTTTCCGCCGCAGTGCTCGAGAAGGACGGCCACGAAGCGCTCCATCGAACCGAAGGGCGCGCGGTGAATCATCACCGGACGGTGCATCTCGTTGTCGGCACCTTTGTACTCGAGCTCAAAGCGTTCGGGCAGGTTGTAGTCGACCTGAATGGTTCCGAGCTGCCACTCACGTCCGAGGGCGTCGCGCACCATGAAGTCGAGCTTGGGTCCGTAGAATGCGGCTTCGCCGTACTCAATGACGTAGGGGAGGCCCTTGTCTTGAGCGGCCTTAATGATAGCTTGCTCGGCCTTTTCCCAGTTTTCGGGCGAACCGATGTACTTGGTCGGATTTTCGGGGTCGCGCAAGCTCACTTGGGCCTTAAACGATGGAAAATCCAGCGTTTTAAAGATGTAAAGCACAAGGTCGATCACCTTCATGAACTCATCCAGAAGCTGGTCTGAGGTGCAGAAAAGGTGGGCGTCATCTTGCGTGAATCCGCGCACTCGGGTGAGGCCGTGGAGCTCTCCACTTTGCTCGTATCGGTATACGGTTCCGAATTCGGCAAAGCGAAGCGGAAGGTCGCGGTACGAGCGGGGCTGCGACTTGTAAATCTCGCAGTGGTGCGGGCAATTCATTGGCTTGAGGAGGTACTCTTCACCATCTTCAGGTGTGAGAATCGGCTGAAACGAGTCCTTGCCGTACTTCTCGTAGTGGCCCGAGCACACGTAGAGTTCTTTGTTGCCGATGTGCGGCGTGATGACAGGCAGGTATCCGGCCTTCTTTTGGGCTGCCTTCAAGAAGTTCTCGAGGCGCTCGCGCAGTGCAGCGCCTTTCGGAAGCCACAATGGCAATCCCTGGCCGACGCGCTGACTGAAGGTGAAGAGTTCAAGTTCGCGGCCCAGCTTGCGGTGGTCGCGCTTTTTGGCCTCTTCAAGTAAAAGCAGGTGCTCTTCGAGCATGCTTGCCTTGGGGAAGGATACGCCGTACACCCGGGTGAGCTGCGGGTTCTTCTCGTTGCCGCGCCAGTAGGCTCCGGCCACGTTCATAATCTTGACGGCCTTGATGTAGCCAGTGTTCGGAATGTGTCCGCCGCGGCAGAGGTCGGTAAAGTTGGCGTGGTCGCAAAACGTGATGGTTCCGTCCTCGAGGTTCTCGATGAGTTCCGTTTTAAACGGATTACCCTCGTAGGTCGCCAGCGCCTCGGCTTTGGTCACCGAACGCATGCGGAATTCAGCCTTCTCACGGGCGAATTCGAGCATCTGCTTTTCGACCTTGCCAAAATCGCCCTCTCCAAAGGATTCGCCACGAAAGTCCACGTCGTAGTAGAATCCGGCCTCGATCGAGGGGCCGATGGTGAGGTGGGCGTTGGGGTAAAAGTGCAGGATTGCCTGAGCCAGCACGTGCGCCGAGGAGTGCCAAAATGCCGCTTTGCCTTCGGGTTGGTCCCAGGTGAAGAACACGAGGGTTCCGCTGCCGGCAAGGGGGTCGTTGAGCTCAACGGTTTGCCCGTTCCATTTGGCGGTTAGGGCGTTTTGAGAGAGTCCGCGGCTGATGGATTCGGCCACCTGCATGGCGGTGGTGCCGTCGGAATAGGTACGGACAGAGCCGTCGGGGAGGGTAATGTCAATCATGGCTTCGCTACAAGTGAAGGAGGCCCAAAGGTAGGGCGGGTCCGTATCTTTGCCGGCCATGACGCACGACGAAATTTTGGCGGTTTTGAACAGCCGCTGTGCCGGAACCCTGATGGAAACGCTCGGCATCGAATACACTTCGATGACCGACGACAGCTTGACGGCGCGAATGCCCGTCACCCCCGGTCATTTGCAGCCCGTCGGCTTGCTGCACGGTGGTGCCACTGTGGCCTTGGCCGAGACCGTCGGCAGTGCGGCGTCGCAGATTTTTTTGGCGGATCCGCACAATTTTGTCGCAGTGGGCCTCGAAATCGCGGCCAACCACGTGCGCAGTGCCCGAAGCGGCCACGTGTACGGTACCGCAACCTTTTTGCACCGCGGCCGAACGACCCACGTGCTGGAGATTCGCGTCGTGGATGAGGCCGACAAGCTGATTTCGTTTGTGAAGATGACCAACGCGATTGTGCCGCGCGAGCACAAAGAGCGGTCGTGAACGGACTGGCTTGGATTCGCGAGACGGGTCAAGAGGCCCAGGCGTGGGAGCTCAAGCCCTCTGCGGTCGGAAACTTCGGTGTCGCCCCGTTTCGCGGTCCCATCCAACGTTTTGAAGCCCTAGATCGCGGGCAGGGCGCCAAGGGCCGCGCGTGGATGGCGGCGGCGTTGGGGGCCTTGGAGCTCCCGAACCTCAAGCCGACGGATTCCCACGCGGCGAGCGACTACGTGCAGCTCGTTGAACAGGCCCGCCAGGCATGTGCCGACGGGGTGCTTGAAAAGGTGGTGCTTTCGCGCCGCAAGGCCTACCACCGAAGCAGGGTGCAGCCCTGGGAGGCATTCGAGCGCCTTGCCGAGGCCTACCCGCACGCCACCGTGTTTTTGATTCAAACTCCGGGCGGATCCCTCTGGATGGGGGCGACGCCAGAGTGCCTCACCGAGGTTCAGGGGGTCAACGTTCGTACCATGTCGCTGGCCGGAACTCGCCTTCGCGGCAGCCAAGGGGCTTGGGGGCTCAAAGAGCGCGAGGAACAGCACGTCGTGACCAAAGACATTGTGCAAATGCTTCAGGCGTTGGGCGTGGATCAAGTTCAGGTCGAAGGGCCAAGCGTGCTCGAGGCCGGCCCCGTAGAGCACCTGTGCAGCCACATTGAAGGCCGCGCTGCAGGCTTGAGTGCATGGGACATTGCGGGCGCGCTGCATCCGACTCCTGCGGTGGGCGGTTTGCCACGGGCGCAGGCACAGGCCTTCATTCGCCGCCACGAGGGCTACGACCGCCGCAACTACGCGGGGTACTTTGGTTGGACTTCGGCTGAGCGCTCAATTTTTTACGTGACCCTGCGCTGCGTTGAATGGGGTTCCGATGGATTTTTGGGCTACGCGGGTGGCGGAATCACCGCCAAATCCGACCCCGTCGGCGAGTGGGCCGAAACCGAGCAAAAACTTCAGACGCTCGAAAACGTTTTACTCGGGTGAACACATCATCGGCACAGCTCGCGGCACTTCTGCGCGACCGGCTCGCACGACGAGAATGGTCGGGTTGGGTAGCATCACCCGGTAGCCGCTGCGCCCCCCTGGTACTGGCATTTCAGGAACTGCCCGTGCGCAGCCAAGTAGTGCTGGACGAGCGCTCTGCGGCCCACTGGGCCCTTGGCGCGGCCATCGCGACCGGTACGCCAGCCTTTGCCGTGTGCACGAGCGGAACCGCAGCCCTCAACTACGGTCCCGCCGTGGCAGAGGCTTTTTACCAGCAGGTTCCGCTACTCGTTATCACCGCCGACCGCCCCGCAGCCCTCATCGACAACGGGCACGGGCAGAGCATTCGGCAAACGCGGATTTTTGACGACCACCTCGTCGGCAAGGGCCTGCTCGACTGCGACGCCTCGCTCGAGTGGAACGCCGCGGTCATCGACCAAGCCCTTTCTGCGCTGAAGTACGGCCCGGTTCACCTCAATGTTCCGCTGGCTGAGCCCCTCTACGAAGCCATTGCGCCGCTCAATGCGGACTCCTTGAGCGTTCCACCGCCAACGGTTGAGCCATTGCCGCTTGAGATTCCGGATTTTGTCCGCCAAGCTAAGCGTCCGCTGCTCGTGGTCGGCCAGTGGAATCCGTCGTGGGGCGATCCCGAACCCGCGGTGCGCGAACTGGCGCGCAAGGGGTGGATGATTGCCGCAGAGCCGCTGAGTCAGCTGCCGCACGATGCCGCAGAGCACCTCGAGGACACGTTGGCCATGCTTCGCGCCAAGCCCGACGCTGTGGTTACCCTGGGCGGTCCCTGGGTGGCCAAAAAGGCCAAGGCGGCTCTTGCCGGAACCCCGCACTGGGCGATCGGACCGCGGGAACCGCTTCCCGACATGTTAGGCGCCCTCACTGCCCGAACGCATGCTGAACACTTTGTGGCGTTGACGGCGTTGGCGGAATCGGCACCGGCGCTTGGTCACGCATTTATCCCAAATCAAATCACTGAAAAAGAGGTAGTTGAATGGACTGATTTAAAGCTTCACTCAACTATTGCGAAGGCCATTCCAGCCGGTTGGGACGTGCACTGGGCCAACTCGACTCCGGTGCGCTACGCCAACTTTTTGTGGGGTCAAGGCCGGTTCGCGCGCGGAATCCGCCACTTCAGCAACCGCGGCGCCAGCGGCATCGACGGCATGACCTCTACCGCGCTGGGCGCGATGTGGGCGACGCAGCGTCCGACGCTCTTGGTGACGGGCGAACTCGGTTTTTTGTACGACGGCGGAGCCGGCATCGCCTACGAGGCGCTGCCCGCGCTCAAGGTGCTCGTGGTGAACAACCAAGGCGGCCAAATTTTTCAGTGGCTGGACGGTCCGCGCTCCAGTGGCCAGCTCGAACGCCACTTTGCCTTTCGCCACGCGCGAAGCGTCCGCTCAAGTGCCGAAAACCAAGGA
>JBIPMA010000073.1:0-5990 GCA_044369335.1 Schleiferiaceae bacterium
AACCTGAAAGCGTCAAACCGCCTCACGGTAAGTACGATGGCTGCATTTACACAGCAAAAAGGTCGCGGTCGTTCTGGTACCGGTTACGATGCGCGTAACGTCAACCAGTCGTTCCGCCAATGGTACAATGTGGGTACCGACGTGGCCAAACTCAAGGAGTACTACGAGTCTACTGGTCGCAACATTACTTGGAACCCTTACGGTCCTTTGTACGCGAATCCACAGCAGCCTCACTACTTTGACAACCCATACTTCATGGTGAACCAATCGTACCAGAACGACGAGCGTAACCGCTTAATGGGTAACATGACGGCAAACTACCGCCTCAACGATTGGCTAGATCTTACCGCACGCGCCAATATTGATACGTACTCAGACGTTCAAGAAGAGCGTCTTGCCGTAGGTTCAGTTGACGTGCCTTCGTACGTTCGCCGCAACCGCAACTTTACTGAGACCAACTTGGACCTGATTTTGACGGCCAACAAAATGATCGGCGAGGACATCAACTTCAATGGTAACCTCGGAAGCAACATTCGTCGTACCTACTACGACTTCATCGGAGCGGGCACAAATGGTGGCTTGGTTGTTCCAGGTGTGTACTCGTTGAGCAACTCAGTAAGTGCGCCTGCCGCACCTTCAGAGCAGAATTTCGCCATCGGAATCGACGGCTACTTTGCTCGCGCAAGCTTCTTGTACAAGAACTATCTGTCGTTGGATCTTACCGGTCGCTACGACATCTCGTCTACGCTTCCTGCGGCAGACAATAAGTACTTCTACCCCTCTGCTTCTGTGGGCCTCATCTTCTCTGAGTTGATGGACCTCGACGGAATCAGCTTCGGTAAGGTGCGTGCGAACTATGCAAATGTGGGTGCTGACGCCCCCGCGAGTTCACTCCGCGACATCTACGTAATGGGTACCCCATTCAACGGAACTCCGTTGGCTTCGGCTCCTTCTACGTCGAACAACGCAAGCTTGCTGCCTGAAACGACTACTTCGTACGAAGCTGGTCTTGAGATGCAATTTGCCGACAACCGCTTTGGATTTGACCTGACCGCCTACCGCGCGATTTCTCAAAACCAAATCATGCCTGCGCGTGTGTCTTCTTCAACGGGTACGATTTTCAAGTACGTGAATGCTGGAGTAATCCAAAACCAAGGTGTGGAATTGGTTCTGAACGCTTCGGCGATCCGCACCAAGGACATGGGTCTTGACTTTGCCTTGACCTACACGCGCAACCGCAACGAGGTTCTTGAGCTCTTCGGTGACGCTGAAAGCCTTCAGTTGACTTCAAACCAGGGCGGATTCCAACTGCTTGCCAAGGTTGGCGAGCCGTACGGAACCATCTTCGGTGTGGCACACGAGCGCGATGCCAACGGTTTACCAATCGTGTACCCAATCAATGCCAGCCGTGGATACCGCTACTTGCGCACCGCGACTCCGCAGACGATTGGTAACGTGAACCCTGACTGGATGGGTGGTTTGAATACTTCATTCCGCTACAAGCGTCTCACGGCTAACGTGCTGCTCGATATGCAGATGGGAGGAAGCTTCTTTAGCCTTGACACATGGTACGGTTATGCAACCGGTATTTACGACTGGACTGCTGGCGAGAATGATCGCGGAGTAGAGCGTCGTGAGATGGTGATCGACGGTGGTGGTGTCAATATGGGTAGCGTCGCAGTATGGGACGGTTCTACCGTCGACGCAGCCGGCAACCCAATCACTACTCCGAATACGGATGCTATCTACGGTGACATGAACTATTACGGCAACTCATTTGGTTACGCTCGCGCTCCGCAAGAGTACCACGTGTGGGACGCATCGTTCATCAAGCTTCGCGAAGTTGCAATTAACTACAGCTTCCCAATGGACAAGAATTCTTCAATCAAAGGACTTGATGTAGCCCTCGTGGGTCGCAACTTGGCCATCTTGTGGAAGAATTCACCTTACACCGACCCAGAGGCAGGTCTTTCTGCCGGCAACCTTCAAGGTTACCAGTCGGGTGCGTACCCAGCCGTTCGCGAGATTGGTTTGAATGCTAAACTGAAATTCTAATACGAGCCATGAAAAAGATTCTTTTATCTGCAGGCATTGCCGTCGTTGTGGCATCGTGCACCAGCGACATTACAAGCCTCAATGGAAACCCCAAAGCACCTGAGCAGGTGCCTGCGGGTGCATTGATCGCCAACGCCACGGTGAGCCTCACCGACTATATGGCGAGCATCAGTGTAAACTTGAACAACTTCAACTTGTGGGCACAGCACTTTACTGAGACTACCTACACGGACGAAGCCAACTTTGACTATGCAAACCGCGATGTCAATGGTAACACCTATGATGAACTCTACACCAACGTGCTTCGCGACCTACAAGAGGCCGAAAAGGCGCTAGAGGCCGACGCGAGCTTGCTGCCTTCGTACAAAGAGCAGCAAATGGCTGTGATCGATGTGCTCGAGGTATATACGTACCATACTTTGGTCGACATCTTTGGTGACGTGCCCTACTCAGAGGCATTGTCTACTGAGACGGTAGTTCCGAAGTACGACCGCGCCAACGTGATCTACGCTGACCTCGCTGCTCGCCTTAAGGCGGACATCGCAGTGCTGGGTGGAGACAATGGCCTCGGAAGCTATGACTTGCTCTACGGTGGCAATGCAGACGGATGGAAAAAGTTCGCTTCTTCACTCTTGCTCCGCTTGGCTGTTCGTGTAGCGGACGTCGATGCGGCAAGTGCTACGGATTGGGGAACCTATGCCATCACAGCTGGGGTAATCCTTACCCCAGGTGACGACGCGAAATTGGACTACGCTTCGGCTCCGCCGCACGCAAATCCATTGTGGGATCAATTCGTTCAGTCTGGTCGTTCTGACTTCATCGCAGCGAACACGCTAGGTGACGTAATGAACACCTTGAACGATCCACGTCGCTCACTGTACTTCCGCAACAACGATGCGAACGGCAACGTTCAGGGCGCTCCCTACGGATTGGCCTCGGCGTACCCGCTGTTCTCACAGCCTAGCAACCTACTTGAGGACCCAACTTTGGCTCACAAGCTTTTGGATCATGTAGAGGTTCACTTCCTACTTGCAGATGCTGCTTCACGTGGATTCACGATTCCTGGAGCAACTGCCCAGGGACTGTACGAAGCTGCTGTGACTGCCTCGATCCTATCATGGGGTGGTTCAGCGGGTGATGCTGCAACCTACCTCACTGAGACGGGTGTAGCTTGGAACGCCAGCGACTGGCGCAACCTCGTCGGTACGCAAAAGTGGATTTCGCTCTTCACGCGCGGAAACGAAGCTTGGGCTGCTCAGCGTCAGTACGATTTGTACATGAACGTAGCTGCTGAAGCTGGCCGCGTAACTCCTAAGCGCATGAGCTACGGAGTTGACGAGTACGCCTTGAACAATGCCAACGTTACGGCGGCTGGTGCGTTCTACAACGGCGACAGCGACACCGCTCCGATCTTCTGGGATGCCCAGTAAGCACGGTTTGTGTTGAAGACGAAGCCCCGCCAGCAATGGCGGGGCTTTTTTATTCGGTACCGTTTACCGGAACGAAAAAACCCGCTGGGGTGACCAGCGGGTTCCGCGATTACGTTCGAATTAGGGTTATTTAGCGCGCTCTTTGTAGGTGCCCTCTGCGGTGTTAATGACAATCAGTTCACCGGTTTCGATGAAGAGGGGAACGCGAATTTCGGTTCCGCCTTCAACGGTGGCCGGCTTAAGGGTGTTGGTAGCAGTGTTGCCGCGCATCCCGGGCTCGGTGTACGTGACCTCAAGGGTTACGGTGGAAGGGAGCTCCACACTCAAGGGGCGGTCTTCGTCAGCGTGGAACATCACCATGCACTCCATTCCATCTTTGAGGAACTGGGGCGCATTAATCACCTCTTTAGGCATGGGGATCTGCTCGTAGGAGTCCATGTTCATGAAGTGGTAGCCGTCGGCGTCGTTGTAGAGGTACTGGTAGGTGCGGAACTCGATTTTGATGTCTTCGAGTTTGGTTCCGCTCGGGAAGGTGTGCTCGAGGACGCGGCCGTCGTTGAGGTTGCGCATCTTGGTTCGCACAAACGCAGCGCCCTTGCCGGGCTTCACGTGAAGGAATTCGATGATCTGGTACGGCGCATGGTTGAAGTGGATGCACATGCCGTTCTTGATGTCTGCGGTAGTCGCCATATCGCTAAAATTTTGGCAAAGGTACGGAATCCCCCTGCGGAGTCACGCCCTCATGGCAGTGGCGCACTTCGATAGGATGGTGGTTGCTTGCCACGAAGAGCATTCGGGCCGAACCGTGCGGTGCCTCAAGCTCCGCGCTCAGCATGTCGGCAAACCATTTTTGGCCTTCGGCATCGAGGTGGTTGCAGGGCTCGTCCAGCAGGAGAAGGGGGGCTTCTGTGCAGACGGCCACGGCGAGCAGCAGGCGCTGGCGCTGGCCACTTGACAGATTGCGCAGTGGGCGCGACCACATTGGGTCGGACTCGCTCAGGTAGTGCCAAGGCTTTCGGCGCCAAGAGCGAAGTTGACCGTGGAGGTTAACCCATTCACGACCGCTGAGGTCCAACGGTGGCTGTACGTTTGGGCCGGTCCAGCTCGCTTGAGTGGGCCAAGAATCTGTAGATATGAATGGAGACGTGATGTTGCCCACCGAGGGGGGCATTTGCCCACTTAGAAGTTGGATGACCGTGCTTTTGCCAGATCCGTTGGCTCCAAGCACGGCAATGCGGGCATTTGGCGACCAGGTTGCGGACCACGGTCGGATGATTTCGGTTCCCGAAATCTGCTTGCCGACGCCGTTCCAGTCGAGGCCCGTCATGAGGTTATTGCTTGCGGACGATTCCGCGGTCTGAGGCGAGCACAAACTTTATGAGTTCGGTGCGTTCGGGGCTTGCGTTCACTTCGCGCTCGATTTCGCTCACTGCTTGGGTGGTGTTGAATCCACTTTGGTACAGCAGTCGGTAGGCGTGGTGAATTTCCTCGATGCGGGCGTTGCTGAATCCGCGGCGGCGAAGGCCGACGGCGTTGACGCCTTCAAAGGTGAGCGGTTCGCGGGCCACGGTAATGAACGGCGGAATGTCTTTGCGGACCAAGGATCCGCCACCGACCATCACGTGCGAGCCGATTTTCACAAACTGGTGGACCGCAGACAGACCTCCAAGGATCGACCAGTCGCCGATTTCGACGTGACCGGCGAGGGCGACGTTGTTCACCAGAATGACGTGGTCGCCGATGATGCAGTCGTGGGCGACATGGGCATAGGCCATGATGAGGCACTCCTTGCCGAGTGTGGTTTTACCGTAGGCTTTGGTTCCGCGGTTGATGGTTGCGCATTCGCGAATGATGCAGCCGTCGCCCAAGTAGACCTCGCTGTATTCGCCGCTGAACTTGAGATCTTGGGGCATTCCGCCGACGACGGCGCCTTGGTGAATGCGGCAGTTCTTGCCGAGGCGAGAACCGGCGAGCACGTGGCTGCCGCTCATGATCCAGGTTCCTTCGCCGAGTACGGTGTCGTGTTCGACGACGGCAAAGGCGTCGATGCGGACGTTTCCGGCAACTTTGGCGTCCGGATGGACCGAGGCAAGGGGTGAAATCACAGCTTACTTGTCTTTGGTGATCATCGCCGTGAACAGGCCTTCGGTCACGAGTTTTTGGCCGACGTAGGCGGCTCCGCGCATCACGACAATTCCGCGCCGAATGGGTTGGGTAAGAGTGAGGTGAAAGTACAGGGTGTCGCCGGGGCCGACCTTGCTCTTGAACTTCACCTCGTCCATTTTGAGAAAGTAGGTGAGGTAGTTTTCGGGGTCGGGGACCGTGCTGAGTGCGAGGATTCCGCCCACCTGAGCCATTGCCTCGAGCTGCAGAACGCCCGGCATCACGGGAGCGCCCGGAAAATGGCCCGGAAAGAACGGTTCGTTCATGGTCACCGCCTTGCTGCCCCAAATTTCGTCTTCGGTCTTGCTGTGGATACGGTCCACGAGCAAGAAGGGCGGGCGG
>JBIPMA010000074.1:0-5914 GCA_044369335.1 Schleiferiaceae bacterium
AAACCAAATTCACCCAATTCAGATAAGGGGGTGCGCTGCGGATTCGGATCTTCAATCATGGGACAAATTTCGGCATACATTTGCCGGATAAATACCCCCTTTATGAATCCTAAGTACCAAGCTGAAATTTCGGCGTTCATGGATTGGGCCAAAGCCCGTAACGGCGCTGAGCCTGAGTTCATTCAAGCGGTGCACGAAGTGGCTGAATCGGTCATTCCGTTTATCGAAGAGAACCCCAAGTACAAAAAAGCCCGAATCCTCGAGCGCATTACCGAGCCCGAGCGCACCATCATGTTCCGTGTTTCATGGACTGACGATGCCGGAAACGTGCACGTAAACCGCGGCTACCGCGTGGAATTCAACAGCGCCATCGGACCCTACAAAGGCGGCCTGCGCTTTCACCCGACGGTAAACCTGTCGGTACTGAAGTTCCTCGGATTTGAGCAAATCTTCAAGAACTCGCTCACCACGTTGCCCATGGGCGGCGGTAAAGGTGGTTCAGACTTTGACCCCAAGGGCAAGTCCGACAACGAGGTCATGCGCTTTTGCCAGGCCTTCATGACCGAGCTTTCGCGCCACATTGGTGCAGACACGGACGTTCCAGCTGGTGACATCGGCGTGGGCGGACGCGAAATCGGCTACATGTTTGGTCAGTACAAGCGCATCCGCAACGAGTTCACCGGTGTGTTAACCGGCAAGGGTCTCAACTGGGGCGGATCGCTAATTCGACCAGAGGCAACGGGTTACGGAACCGTATACTTCGCTCAAGAAATGCTCGCCACCAAAGGTGACGGATTCAAGGGCAAGAAGGTCGTGATTTCGGGTTCGGGCAACGTGGCCCAGTACGCCGCCGAAAAGGCGACAGAACTCGGCGCTACAGTACTGACCTTGTCTGACTCTTCAGGTTACATCCTCGACACCGACGGAATTGACGCTGAGAAGCTGGCTCACGTGATGCACATCAAAAACGTAGAGCGCGGACGCATCAGCGACTACCTCAAGAAGTACCCGACCGCCTCGTTTGTGGCCGGCAAGACTCCATGGGGCGTTGCCTGCGACATCGCAATGCCATGTGCTACCCAAAACGAACTGAACGGAGACGACGCCAAAGCTCTGATCGCCAACGGCGTGAAGTGTGTAGCTGAAGGTGCCAACATGCCTTCGACTCCCGAAGCGATTGAGGCATTCGCCGCTGCGCGCATCCTCTTCAGCCCAGGTAAGGCTTCGAACGCCGGTGGGGTTTCGACCTCAGGCCTCGAAATGAGCCAGAACTCTCTGCGCCTCTCTTGGAGCCGCGAAGAAGTGGACCAGCGCCTGCACGGAATCATGAAGAACATCCACGCTTCGTGCGTGAAGTACGGTGCCCGCGAAGACGGAACCATTGACTACGTCAAAGGAGCCAACCTCGCCGGATTCGTAAAGGTGGCCGACGCCATGCTCGACCAGGGCGTGATGTAAGCTTCACTGCATTTCAATGAGAAACCCCGGGCTCGCGCCTGGGGTTTTTTATTGGGGCCATGCCACGCCCATGAAGCAAAAACGCCCCACAGCCGAAGCTGTAGGGCGCTTGTTTAGGCCTGCCTTAACCTAGAACCTAAAAGAGACGTACCGTTGCAAAGACGGAAGCGTTGTAGAAATTCGGCTGCGAATCCGAAGAAATGTTTGCCGGCAAGACCGCACTGTTGAACGGCTTATTAAAGTTCTGGCGCGCGCCAATAGAGTAGCGGCGAAAACCCAGTTCTGCTTGAAGTCCATAGCTAAAGAGGCTTCCGTAGAAGTTTCCGCTCGTATTCTCGGTTACGCGGCCCATTCCCTCTGAACGGTAGACAATTTGACGGGTACCGCCAAGGCGGATTCCCGCGAAGCCCCCTGCCGACAAACTGAGTCCTTTGCCGCGGCGCGACGGGTTGATCACCAGTGCTAAAGGCACCTCAAAGTAGGTCATTGAAAGGTTTGATCGACGCAATTCAATGTTTGATGGTACCAATTCGTAGGCGCCACCTGTTGGTGGGTCAAACTGCAAGAGGTTTTGTCCAAAATCGTACGTGTAGTTCGTGAACCCCCATGCGCTGCGAACCCATAGCGGGCTGCGACCTACGCGGCGCTGGTCACTGAAGTAGAACCCAAACGTCGACGACATTGCGCCGGCAGGGCTCCAGCTACCTGAATACACATCAGTCGAACTACTGCCAATCGGCGCACCCAAAAGTTGGTTGGTGCCTACTAGAAGTACGAGTCCATCAATCTCCTTTTTGAACTTTTTCTTTTTGGGCTTAGTCGGCTCAACGTTGAGCTTCAAGTTTTCTCCCAAGTTGAGCTCTAGGTTCTCGATCGACTGTTCAAGGTTGTCAGCCCAAGCCTCAGCCATCTCTTCAATGGCCTCGAGTCGGTCCTCAAGGCGCTTTGACAGCTCTTTGCGGCGGCGTTCGGCATCCTCTTTTGAGATGTCCTTGTCTGCGATCTGCTTCTCGAGCGCAGCCATGTCTTTGCTGTACTCGCTGATGGCGGCGGCGATCTCGGCGCTCATTCGCGCTGCACGCGTTGAAGTGCTATCCACGACTGGGGCTTCAGCCGGAGCCGGCGGCGGGGGTGGCGGCACATCTTGGGCCTGGAGTCCTGCACCCGAAAGGGCGAGGATCGCGCTTAACGTGAGCGCCTTGATTGAAGTGTTGACCATGATTGATTCAAATTAGAAGCCAGCATTTTGGTTTGGTTGATTCGCTGAAGCACGGGCGCTGGCAAGTGCACTTCAACGGTTACTTCCGCGGGCACCTCGGCCTCGCGGTATTCTTGGACGGCGGTCCACACATTCTGCACATTGGCCGCCAACTGCAGGTATCGGGGGCGCGGAACCTCTGGTGCCGGAGTCTGAACCGCGACCACCGCACGGCGCTTGAGCAGCGGAACCGACTCTTCAAGTGCGTCCGCTTCTATGCGTGGCAGAAATGCCACGTCAAAAAGAGCGAAATCCTTTGAGTAACGAGCAACTAGTTGCTGGTTGCTAGATGCTGGTTGCTGGCTGCTCGCAGCTGGTTGCTGGTAACTGGACGCTGGTTGCTGGTTACTAGCTGGTGGTTGCTGGTAACTAGCTGGTGGTTGCTGGTTACTGGTTGCTGGTTGCTGGCTACTAGCTGCTAGCTGCTGGCTACGAGCGGCCTCTGGCCGCGAGGCCAGCATCCACCACGTGCCCACCGCGGCGATGGCAACCGATGCGGCGGCAGCATAGGGCCACCACAGCGTGCGGCGCTTGGGCTCGGCCTTCGGCAAGTTCGCGGCAACGCGGGCCCATGCCTCGGGGCGGGGGGTGGCTTGACCTTCACTGAGGGCTTCGCGAAACAACTTGTCGACGTCCTTAGGGCTCATTGCAGATCAAAATTGGCGAGCCGGCGCTTCATCCACTGTCGGGCGCGGCTCAATTGGGACTTACTGGTGGCTTCAGAGATTCCGAGCTGTTCGGCGATCTCGGCGTGGCTGTAGCCTTCGAGGGCGTACAAATTGAACACGGTTCGGTATCCGTCGGGTAACTGGCGCAAGAGCTCCATGAGCGCCTCGCGGTCGTGCAGCGAATCGGTGGCCGAAGAACCTGCGTCGGGCAACGCATCCGCACCCACCCACTCCACCTTGCGGCGGCGAAGCTCCATAAGGCACTCGTTCACGGCCGTGCGGCGCAGCCAAGCGGGAAGGGCCTTGGCCTCACGAATCGTGGGGAGTTGCTGAAACATCGTGGTCATCGTTCGAATCATTGCGTCTTCGGCGTCCGCCTCGTTGGAGAAGTAGCGTTTACAGGTATGCAGTACTCGCGGCGCAAGCGCCTCATAGAGTGCGCGCTGCGCATCCAGGCGGCCCTTTAGGGCACCTTGAATGTGTGCGTACCATGCTTCCACTAGTTGGGGGCGGAATCCGTAAAAAAGATGCCAACCTTAACGCAAAGGTTGCACGGCCCTCTTAAAATTGTGCGACCTTTACTCAGACGCTGACATAAATAGCAAAGAATTCCGCATAGATGCCCAAAAAAGGACCCAAGATTAATAAGGCCCACCGCTCGATGGATGCGGTTTCGCTCGCCAACCGCCTACTTCGATTTTTTCAAAAGCGCCCCGGGCGCAAATTCACAGCCACCGATTTGGCGTTTGAAACGGGTATGAACGAGCGGACTGGCAAAAGCCTGGTCAGCAGCGCCCTCGAGATTTTGAGCCGGACCAACCAGATTGAGGCCGACGGCGATGGGTTCCGCCTAAAAATGGAAATGGCGTACGCCACGGGCACCATCGAGCTCACCTCGAGCGGAGCCGCCTATGTCGTGCGCGGAGCCGGTTTAGACGACATCTACATTCGCCAGGGCAGCACGGGGCTTTCGTTCGGAGGCGACCGCGTCAAAGTCCTCGTCTACCCCCAAAAGGCGGGCAAAAAGTTCGAGGGCGAAGTCGTCGAGGTGGTCAGCCGCGCGCGAAGCCGCTACGTCGGTGAGGTGCAGCCCCATGCCCAAGGTGCCTTCATTCTCACTGACGGCCGCAAGGTGGGTCGGGACTTTTTTGTTCCGAAGCAGTACTTAGGCACAGCCCAGGGTGGCCAAATGGTAGTGCTCGAATTGGTGGAATGGACCGACGCCGAACGCGCTCCGGTGGGCAAAGTGGTTGAAATCCTTGGCGAACGCGGCGAGCACGAGACCGAAATCCACGCGATCATGGAGGAGTTTGGGCTCCCCTGGAACTTCCCCGCCGAGGTAGAGGCCGAGGCCGCGCGGATTCCGCTGGTTTTGGATCCGCTCGAAATCGCCCGCCGCCGCGACCTGCGCACAACGCTCACGTTCACGATCGACCCCGTCGACGCTAAAGATTTTGACGACGCCCTCAGCATTCGGCCGCTCGAAGACGGACTCTGGGAAGTGGGCGTGCACATCGCCGACGTAACCTACTACGTGCGGCCCGGAAGCCTGCTCGAGCAAGAGGCCGTCGAGCGCGCCACCTCAGTCTACCTGGTCGACCGCGTGGTGCCCATGCTGCCCGAAATCCTGTCGAACCAAGTGTGCTCGCTACGCCCGCGCGAAGACAAGTTCACCTTTTCGGCCATCTTCGCCATGGACGAGTCCGGAGCAGTCCATGACCGCTGGTTTGGGCGCACGGTGATCCATTCCGACCGCCGATTCGCCTACGAAGAGGCCCAGGCGGTGCTCGAGGGCGACGACGACCCACTCGCTTCAGAGCTACGCCTCATGGACCGCATGGCCAAGGCCCTCCGCGCTCAGCGGATGAACGACGGCGCCATTGCGTTTGACCGCGCCGAGGTGAAGTTCCGCCTCGACGCCCACAACCAGCCGATCGGAGCCTACGTCAAAGAGGCCAAGGACTCAAACAAGCTCATCGAAGAGTTCATGCTGCTCGCCAACCGCGAGGTGGCCACCTTCGCAGGGGGCAAGAAACCCAATGCTCGGACCAAGCAGGCTCCGCGCACCATGGTCTACCGCATCCACGACCAGCCCGACCCCGAAAAGTTGATTTCACTCAGTCAGTTTGTGCGTCCGCTCGGATACCAATTGCAGGTCGACAGCCCAGGCAACGTGCGCCGATCGATCAACGACCTGCTGCGCCAGGTCAAGGGCACGCCCGAGGCCAATATGCTTGAAACGCTTACCGTGCGGACCATGGCCAAAGCGGTATACAGCTGCCAAAACGTGGGACACTACGGGCTCGCCTTTGACGACTACACGCACTTTACGTCGCCGATTCGCCGCTACCCCGACATGATGGTGCACCGCCTTTTGCAGGACACGCTTGACGGAAAGCCGTCTCCCAAGGCCGACCCGCTCGAGGAACTCTGCCAGCACAGTTCGCAGCGCGAGCAGAACGCCGCCGACGCCGAACGCTCGTCGATCAAGTACATGCAGGCGGTGTACATGGAGCAGTTTGTGGGCGAG
>JBIPMA010000076.1:0-5862 GCA_044369335.1 Schleiferiaceae bacterium
GAAGCGAAGCACCCCGTGAAGGCGCACGTCCCACACCTGCTTGAACTGAAAAGTCAATTCACCGGTCGGCTCGAGCGACGTTACCTTGACGTACTGCATGCCTACTCGACCGCTGTCGTTGAGGATACCAAAGTCCACATCGGGACGCACAACCATCGGGTAGTTGTCCCAGGTCATGAACCGACCCCCAAAACGGTAGCCGATGATGCGGCTCCAGCGGCCGGTGGCCCCGCCGTAAATGCTGCTGCTGCGAATAGCCTCATAGGTCGCGGTTTCGGACAAAAACGGAACCGCATCGACGCGGGCGCGCATTCCGCCGTTGTCCACGTGGCCCTCCATACCCGCATAGAGGTAAAGCACGTCGCGCACCAACGGAACCTCAACGTGCACCACAGGCGGGAAGTACGGAAGCGTTTTTTGACCCGGACCTCCCGTGGCGATCACGTTAAGACCAAAGCGAAACCTCACTCCTTTGATACTGTCAGACAGCGAAGGGCTGAACTGCAGCGCCCACGCAGCACTCGAAGTGTCGGGACGGGCTGAACCTTGGAGTTGGTTGAATGAGGCATTGAACGGTAGGTTCAGCACCAAGTTTTGCACGGGCAGCGCGGACTCGAGCTGCATGCGTCCCCCAGTCTCTAACTGGCGACCACCCTGGTCAATCCAGTGGTGCCCTGAGAGCGAAATGGAACGAAACATTTGCGTACGGCGGTAGCGCGTGGCTTGGTACCGGGCGCCGGCGGTATAGGTCTGGATTCCGCGGCCGGGAGCGGCATTTGCGGTATCGGCATCGTTAAAGCCGATTGTGTGTCGCTGTCCGTAGAAGGGGATGCGGTTCCATTCCCCGCCTCCCTCGAAGCGAAGGCGGCCGCGGTTAAAGATCCGCTCGTACGAAGCGTCCACTTTACTTTCAGACCACAGAAGGCGATCGAAAACAACGAAGTCCTTGTCAAAGCCTCCGCGGGTTGAACGGTGGCTTCCGCGAACCGACCAGTGGTTGACGGCGCTGCGAACGCTTCCGATGGCGGCCTCGGCCTCAACTGAGCCATAATTGCCCGCAATCAGCGACACGTATCGCGACGGCAGGCGATCGAGTTTGGTTTTGGTAATTTTCACGGGCGGAATCAGCTCCATCACTGGATCAACCGGAACCACCGAGGGACGCACCTGTATGCGAACCGGAAGCTTTTGGACCGTCGTGTCCGTCAGGCTCGGCTGGCCAGAAATCTTGACGGCTTCGGCAACTTTTGCGCGGTACTTGTCAGTTACAGACACCTCAACATCTCCTACCTGTGCGGCTGCGGCATAGCTCGCTATCGCGAGGCTTAGCATCCACTTCATCTTATTCTGCATCGTCTTCGGTCGTTGTTTGGGGTGCGTTGGATTCGAGCTGGGCGGCATTGAATTCCGCGAGAAGGGCTTGCGCCTCGCGCACAAGCTCGTCGGATGGGTGTTCTGCAATCACAAAGTCTAAGGTGTAGCGGGCCTGGAACCCGTCGTTTAGGCTTGCATAATTCCGCGCGAGCACGAGGAGCGCCTTGAAGCGCCAATCTTGCTGACCGGGGTAGTTGTCGAGCAAGGCAAACACGGCTTCACTCGAGGCGGCGTACTGCCCCCGAATGCGAAGGATGCTCGCTTTGGCATACATCGCTTCGGCCTGAATTCCAACAGCCGCCTCGGCCACTGCGTCTTCAGCCGCTTGCTGCCACAACCCAAGGCGGAGCGAATCCGCAGGCTGCGCACGGTACTTGGACTCAAGGACTCGGAGCCGCACCGCAAAAGCTTCACTGCGATCCTCAGGTGACTGTCGCAAATCTGCGACAATGCCTTCTGCATAGGTCAACGCCACGTCTTGAGCTCCCTCGGCAAAGTGAGCGCGCATCATTGCGCGATTAGCCTCGCTCCGCAAACTCGCATCTTCAGCCAACGCAAGTAGGCGCTCTGCATATCGTTTGGTCTCGCTGCCATCCTTGCGCTGTTCAGCGTCGCGAAGTAGCCATTTGTAGGCCGAAACCGTATTTGAACCCACGGGCTGTCGCACCACATTGCGGTAGTACGGAAGCGCGTTGGCCATCTGTCCGCTCATTCGCGCCGATTCTGCGGTTTGAAAATTCGCATCGGCAGCGAAGTATCCATCAGGGAAGCGCTTGAGGTACTTGACCAAGGCATCGTAGGCTGCTTGGTTTTGACCTTGTGCAAACTTGTCGTAAGCCGACATGTACGCGACAGAATCTAGCTCGCTGGCGCGGATTCCCGACGAGGGCATGCCCTGCACCCACTCGAGGTAGTCGTCGATGCGGTTGGCCTCGTCGTAGACCGATCGCGCTACTGAAATTGCCTCACGCGCCTCTGGGGTTCCAGGGTAATCCCGAACGACCGTTTGAAAGGTTGCGATCGAAGCACTCAGGTCACCGTCGTTGCGTTGGGCAAGCGCGATGTTCAGTCCCGCCCGACGGCCCTTTTCAGTGTTAGGTTTTTTGCGCTGGTAGGCGGTGAAAGCCTCGGCGGCCTCACGGTTCCGCCCCATTCGAAGCAAGGTTTGGGCGCGCTCAAAAAGAGCGTCGTCGGCGCGCGCCGATCCTCGCTGCTCGAGCTTGGCTAGCTGTTCGATTTTACCCGGATTGTCGCCCAATAGGCCGCGGCACAGCGCCTGCTGAAAAGTGGCGTAGTCGGCGTCGGCACCGCCGAGCTTCACGATGCGTCCGTAGTAGTCGCGGGCTAAGGCATGTCGACCGAGCAAAAAGTACAAGTCGGCTACGCGTAATTCCGCGTCCTCGCGGCGGCGGTCGCTCTTGGGAGCATCCTCAAGAAATACACGGAAGGTGGCCGCAGCCTCCTCGAGGCGGTCCAATCGGTACAGCGCATAGGCTTTATTGTACTGGGCCGCTGGACGTTCGGTGAGGGTAAAGCTTCCAGGGGTCTTTAAAAACAGGTCGGTTTCGGCAAGCGAAGTTCGGTAGTCGCCCTGGCGGTAGGCCATCTCAGCCTTCCAAAAGTGAGCGAGTGCCTCGTATCCGCGATCCAATGGGTAGCTCAGCGACTGATCAAGCAGTTCCTCGGACTTGGACCACTGCGAAGCTTGGTACAGTTCCACCGCCCGGAAGTACGCCACCTTCTGGTAGGCTTCGCGCATGGCCATAGAACCCATACCGGTCTGTACGATCGCCTCGAGTGCGCGTCCGTAGTCGCGCGAAGTCAGGTACAAGTTGGCTAGGTATTCGTTGGCCTCACGTCGGTATTCGGTGCGCGGAAACTCGCGCAAAAACTGGTTAAAGACCTGAATCGCGTCGCCAAAAGGACTTGCACTTCGGTACGTCAACTTGGCGTACTGGTAGGCGGCCTGCTCTCGTGTCGCGTCGTCGGCCTTGCTCTGCCACACCGAACGAAAGGCCGTCTGGGCTTCTTCCCAACGCTCGAGGCGCGAATAGCTGTCTCCCAGCATGAGCCGAGATTGAAGCGCCCAATCCGATGCACCCTCAGCGGGCAACTGATTAAAGGCTTTAACCGCCCCTTCGTAGTCCTGAGTTTGGTACGCACAAACACCCATTTGGTAGGCAACTTCGGGGGACATCTTCCCTCCCTTAGCGAGGTTGAATTCAAAGTAGTCCTTGGCGTCCGCGTAGCGCTTCTTGCGGAACATGCTTTGACCGATGAGCAGCGAAATCTCCGGTGCGCGCTTCGCGCTCGCCTCTTTCATGAGCTTTTCGCCCAGCACGAGGAGCTCATCATCTTTACCAATACGAGCGTAGATCTGCGCGAGGTAGTACGGGACCACTGGTCCAAACTCTTCGTGGTCCTGAAGGGGTTCAAGGTTCTCGAGTGCCGTTTGGTCGGACTTCTCGAGGTAAGCAATGTGTCCGTAGTAGTACTGGGCGGTCTTGGCGACCGCCGACTTGGACTTTTTGGCCTCAGCCAACTCTGCCTTGGCTTGGTCGAATTCATTCAGCAAAAAGTGGGCATAGCCCAACTTGAATTGGATTTCGGCGCGAAGGTTGCGAGCGAGGTCAACACCATCGAGCATGCGCAACCAACGCTTCGCCTCTTGGTAGCGACGGCGGTTAAAAGCTTGCTCTGCAGCGTCAAGAATTAGGTCAATTCTGCGCGACGACGACGGATAAGTTTGAAGAAATGACTCCGCAAACTCCTCGGAATCACGATGAAGCAGGCGAATCGCACAGAGTGCTTGGTAGTACATGGCCTGCTCGGACCAGTCGCTCGCGACAGGCGTAACTGCGCGAACTTCAGCGAAGTATTCGTAGGCGGAACTGTACAGCGCACGGTCAAAGCGTGCGCGGGCTTCCGCAAAAAGTGCTTCTGGCTGATTGCCAGTAATCGGTTGTTGGGCGTACAGTGTTGCGCTCATCAGAAGCGCGGCTAGAATTCGAATCCTCATGTTGTTCAAAAGTACATCGTGCTTTTGGTTCGGCTCTCGTTACTTTGCACAAACTGTGCCCATGGAATCAACTGCCGTCTTATCGCTTCGAAATGCAAGCATCCTACAAGGTGACCACCGCGTACTTAGCGACGTCAACCTCGAGGTTGCGCCCGGAGAATTCATCTACGTTATCGGCGCCACGGGTTCGGGCAAGTCTTCGCTCCTCAAAACCCTGTACGCTGACCTACCCTTGACATCCGGCGAAGGCCGCATTGTTGGGTACGACCTGCGCAACCTCAACGAGCGCGAAATTCCCTACCTGCGCCGCCAGTTGGGCATTGTATTTCAGGACTTTCAGCTCTTGATGGACCGCAGCGTACGCGACAACTTGAACTTTGTGCTTCGAGCTACAGGCCACGACAACCTTAGCGAGAACGACGACCGCATTGACACGGTACTGCGCCGAGTTGGTATGCCCACGAAGGGGCACAAAATGCCCCATCAGCTTTCGGGCGGAGAGCAGCAGCGCGTATCCATTGCTCGTGCATTGCTCAACGATCCCCCGTTGATTTTGGCCGATGAGCCAACCGGTAACCTCGATCCGCACATGTCTGAAGAGCTCATGCACCTTCTCGAAGAAATTCGCGCCAGCGGCCGCAGCATTCTGATGGCGACGCACGACTACGCCCTGCTTTTGAAGTTTCCGCACACAACCTACCGCTGCGCGAACGGCACGCTCACGACGACCGTCCAGAAGACCCTTTAATTCGAGTGCGGATTCGCAAACCGGGCCGCAACTTCAACCGCATGGGCCGAGTGCTCTGGGGTCCAAGGCTCCTGCTGCGCTCCGCGAATGAGGGCATAGGCCTCTGACCACGTAGTGTACGTCTGAACGCGTCCCTCTAAACGCAATCCCTCTACGGCGTGGGCATGGGCCACAATATGGCGTCCTTGAAGTAGAGCTTGAATGAGCTTGAACTTGATTCCGAGGCTGTGTTCGGCATGGACCACGACCACTTGGGCGTTGGCGTAGAGTGCGTTGAGTTCGTCGTCCGACGGCCGATCTACATAGTGTGGTGTCCCTTTGGGCGCATTGTGCCCGGCAAAGCACAACGGGGCAAGGGGGGGATTTGCCGCCAGCAATCCTTTGATTGCGGCTGCATTTTCTTCGACACTGAACTTACCTACCGCCAGCACCAGCGGGGTTTCAGCGGGACCGACGGGCACCGATACGGTGAAGGGATGGTGGGGCGGAACCCATTCCGCCAGTGAGCGAGGACAAAGGGCGTTCCAAGCACGCGCATCCATCGGAGTTAGGGCCGATACGGGGCCTGACCATGCCGTTGCCAGGTGCTGTTCCCAACGGCGAAGTGCCCAAGCCTCGGCCAAGTAGTACCCCTTCTTCAGGCCTGAAGCCTGACGGGCCAAGCTGGCGTAGTACTGGGATTCGGGATTGTGAAGCCGCAAGATTCCGTCGTTCAAAAGTC
>JBIPMA010000075.1:0-5862 GCA_044369335.1 Schleiferiaceae bacterium
ATGTCGGTGAGTTCGCTGACGAGCAAGGAGATCAAAAAGATTCCGCAGCTGTTGGGCGAGACCGACATCGTGCGCACCCTCACCCTGCTGCCGGGCGTCAGCACCGTGGGCGAGGCGTCGAGCGGATTCAACGTGCGCGGCGGCAATGCCGACCAAAACTTGATTTTGCTAGACGAGGCCCCGGTGTACTCGTCGTCGCACCTTTTCGGATTCTTTAGCATTTTCAACGCAGACGCCGTACGCGACGTCACGCTGTACAAGGGCGGAATGCCTTCGAACTACGGTGGCCGCCTTTCGAGTGTACTGGATGTGCGCCAAAAGGAGGGCAACAGCGAGCGCTTCGCGGCTCAAGGCGGAATCGGCCTTTTGAGCAGCCGACTAACTGTGGAAGGTCCGCTGGTAAAGCGCAAGGCGAGCTTCATGGTGAGCGGCCGTCGGTCCTACTTCGATTTGTTTTTGCCCTACAGCGGCAACCTCGAGCTGCAAAACACCACGATTTACTTCTACGATGTGAACGCCAAGGTGAACGCGCAGCTGAGCGAAAAGGACCGGGTGTTTGCCAGCATGTACTTCGGCCGCGACCAGTTCGGTGCCCAGGATCTCTTTGACTTCGGCTGGGGCAACTGGACCTCTACCCTGCGCTGGAACCGCGCGGTGAATTCCAAGTTGTTTTTTAACGCAACTGCGGTATACTCGGACTATACGTATTCGCTGGGGACTCCTGAGGATGCGGTTCCGTCGTTCAAACTCGATTCGCGCATTCAAAACACCGTGACCAATTTGGGCTGGACCTACTACGCGTCGACCCGTCACAAACTCGACTGGGGCGTGCAGAACACGTACTATGTGTTTTCTCCGGGCCAAATCACGGGTGCGTTTGACATCGCGCTGAGCAAGGAGTTCGCCAACGAGTCGGCGCTCTACTTCAGCGACGACATCAAAGTGACCGAGCGGCTGAGTGCCACGGCCGGCCTGCGCTACAGTGGATTTGCGAATTTGGGTCCGCGGACGGTCTACACGTATGCGGATCCGCGCTACCCCACTACGACCAGCATCGTCGATACTACGGTGTTCGCTCGTGGAGATGTGGTTAAAACGTTTACCGGACTGGCCGGATTTGAACCGCGCCTCGCCCTGAACTACGAGGTGGGCCCAAAGGCTTCGGTGAAGTTGAGCTACAATCGGTCGCGCCAGTACATCCACTTGATTTCGAACAACACTACCGCGACTCCGGTCAACGTATGGCGCCCCGCCGGAACCTACATCGACCCCGCCACCGTCGACCAAGTGGCCGTGGGTGTGGTTCAGAATTTTCGCGAGGACAACGGAATCCGCCTGACCCTCGAGGGCTATGCAAAAACGTTTAGCAACCTCGTCGACTACCGCGACGGAGCCGATCTCGTCTTTACCGACGACATCGAAACCGAGCTGCTCACTGGAGCCGGACGCGCCTACGGAGCCGAAATTCTCCTCGAGAAAAAGACCGGCAAAGTCACCGGATGGATTGGCTACACGCTCAGCCGCACCGAACGCCTGATCGACGGCCCGACGCGCATTACCCGCATCAACAACGGCGAGTGGTACCCCGCGAACTACGACAAGCTGCACGACCTCAGCGTGGTATTCACGTACTCGCCCACCAAGCGTTGGGACATTGGCGGAACCTGGATCTACCAGTCCGGACGACCCATCACCTACCCCGACGCCCGCGGCGAGTTCGAGGGGATTTTTTACCCCGTATACACGAACCGCAACGGGGCCCGAACGCCCGCCACGCACCGTTTGGATCTGTCAATCACCCGCAGCGTGGGCAAGCGGGCAAGCTGGAACTTTGGCGTGTACAACGCCTACGGCCGCCGGAATCCGTACAGCATCTTCTTTCGCGCCGACTTTGAGAATCCGACCAACGTCAACGCCTACCGTCTGAGCATTTTTGGTTCTGCGGTGCCCTTCTTCACCTACAACTTCTCGTTCTGATGCGCCGCTTTATTTTACTTTCTGCTGCCGCCCTGTCGCTTGCTTCGTGCCAGGACATCATTGATGTAGAGCTCCCGGCTGGCGAAACCCGCCTGATTGTCAACGGACGCGTGACTGACCGCGATTCCGCCCGGGTCGACGTGAAGTGGAGCGTGCCCTACCTCAATACCGAGCCGAACGAGCCGGTCACGAACGCGCTCGTGGTACTGTTTGAAAACGAAGTCGCCGTCGATACGCTCATTCACCGCAGCAACGGCCGCTACCTGTCTGATTTTCAAGGCGAGGTGGGTCGGTCGTACCGCGTGGCGGTGACGGTTCCCGAACGCGAGGGGTACCCGAGCGGAACCTGGACCTCAGCCACCGAAGCGCTCAACCGCTGCAACGACGCCGACTCTATTTACTCTGAATTTTTGCCGCGCGCTCCCTTTCAGCGCGAAGGTCGCTACGTGTTCATTCACTGGTCCGAGGCTCCGGGGCGCGGTGACCACTACCGGGTGCGGGTGTTTCGCAACGATACGCTTCAGAACCAAACCTTCGACCTTACGGTGTTCAACGACGACTTCAACGACGGCTTTGTGTTTCCGACGCCCCCGTCGATTCCGCCCATTCAAATTGCCGGTCCCGATTCAGTCGGTGTGAAGTACAAGGTCGAGCTCGGCAGCATCAGCATGGGCTTGTACAGCTACCTGAATTTGCTGCGCGAGCAAACGCTCCAGGTGGGTGGTCTGTTTGATCCTCCGCCCGCGCCCATCGTCGGTAACATTTACCGCGAGAGCAACGAAAACGAGTACGCGCTTGGATACTTCTACGCTAGTGCGATCCGCACGGCGGAGGTGACGATTAGTCAGTAGCTCGTTGGCGAGGTTAACTCGTTGGCCATTCAGTTTCTTGGTACTGGTTTCTCGCTGGGGTGCAGTGTAGGTTCTGCAGAACGTGTGAAAATCGTAAGTCGTTCAATTTGAACGACTTGTTCACTTTAAGAAAAAAGAAAAAAAGTAAAATCCGGTTAAAACCGAACGGAATCCTACGGATTCACAGTTTCTGGCTTCTGGATTCTCGCTCGGCCAAAAGGTGGTTTCGCATACCAGATACACGTAACGAAATGGCCAACGAGCTAACCATGCAAACCTTACTAATAAGCTATTAGTCAACCAGTTCTGCAAGCTGCGCGAGCTTCTTGGCCTGAGTGATTTTGAAGCGTTTGCCTTGGCGGGTGATGAGTTCGTCGCGCTCAAATTGGGCGAGGAGGCGAATGAGGGATTCGGTGGCGGTTCCGACGAGGTCCGCCATTTCAGAACGCTTGAGGTCGATGTCGATACACCCGTCGGTGTCTTCGCTGAATTTGGCGCGCAGCATGAGAAGTACTTCGGCGAGGCGCTGCTTGACGGTTTTTTGAGCAAGTGAGGCGAGCAGCTGGTTGGCCTCGGACAGTTCGTGGCAGGTGGCACGCAGGAGTTCGAGCGAAAAGGGTCCGTTGCCTTCAAGAAAGTTGAGTAGTACGTCTGCCGGAACGAAGCAGGCATGCGCATCCTGGATGGCGACGGCCGAAAGGCTGATGGGCTCGTGCGCCAAGAGGGCACGGTATCCGATGAAGTCGCCTGGGGATGCGAAGCGAACAATGGTTTCGCGGCCCGAAGCACTGTGGCGGGTGAGCTTGAAGTGGCCGTCTTGCACGCAGTAGATTCCGCGCACATTTTGGCCCTCAGTAAAGAGCTCTTCACCTTTTTTGATGTGGCCGTGGCGCTTGAAGGCACATAGGGTTTCGACTTGCTCGCCGTCGAGCAGGCGGAATGCCGTTTTTTGCCGGGTGGGGCAGGTGGCGCAGAGGGGTTCCATGGTGATAGGGATTGGGTTTCTATCGAGGTAAAAGTAGCCTTAGTAAGTTACGGAAAAAGTGACATAAGTCATGGTTTTTAGTCAGAGTGCGGGCGGAATTTTACCGCATTATGGAACCCAGCACCTACGCCGCGCTCGACGACGCGGTTTTGTACGCGCACCTCTACCGGCACCAATCCGACCGAATGACGGTCGTGCAGCTGCACTTGCCCACCATGCACTGCGCTTCGTGCGTCAAGGCGGTAGAGACCTGGCCGTCGGTTGAGCCGGGCCTGATTGACGTGCGGGTGGAGTTCAGCCAAAAAAAGGCGCGGCTGAGGTTTAATCCGCAGGAAACCACACTCTCGCACCTCGCTGAGCGCTTGGATTTTATGGGTTACGCACCCGATCTCAGTATGGCTTCGGCGCAGGCTGAGGAGGGTCCGCGCCGCGACCGCCGGGCGACGCTTGAACTCGGGGTCGCCGGGTTTGTGTTTGGCAACACGATGCTGTTCGCCTTCCCCGAATACATGGGCCTGGATGCTGATTCGGGACTCGCGGCGATGATGCGGTACATTACCGCGGCGCTGTCGGTTCCGCTCGTGGGGTTCAGCGCCCAGACCTACTTTAAGTCGGCGTGGGCCGCGCTGAAGTCCCGGACCACCAACATGGACGTTCCGATTTCGCTCGGAATCGTCGCCTTGACCGGGCAGTCGTGGTTCGAGATGCTCAGCGGCCACGGAGCGGGCTACTTCGATTCGCTGGCCGGGCTCGTATTCTTTTTGCTGGTCGGGCGTTGGTTTCAGACCTCGGCCTACACGCACCTGAATTTTGACCGCGACTACCAGAGCTTTTTTCCGTTTTCGGCGCTGCGCATTTCGGGCGGAACCGAAGTTTACGTCGCCCTTTCTGAGGTGCAGGTGGGTGACGTGCTTCGCATTCGGCACGGTGAACTGATTCCGGTGGATTCGGTAGTCGTGGCAGGTGAAAGCGAAGTGGATTTGTCGTTCATCACGGGCGAAGCCCAACCGCAGCGCGTAGACGTCGGTTCGGACGTGGCCGCAGGAGCCAAAAATGTCGGCGGTGCACTCGACGTGCGGGTGCTGAAGCGGCTCGACCAAAGCTACTTGACTTCGCTGTGGTCCTCAGAACACGGGATTGACCGGCCCAAGGTGGCGCGCTGGATTGACCGCTTGGGCCAAATGTTTACCGGCCGCATCTTGATGCTCGCTCTGGCGGCCGGACTGTTTTGGGCGTGGTACGACGCCTCACAGGTGGTGTGGATCGTGACTTCGGTGCTCATTGTGGCGTGCCCGTGTGCGCTGGCTTTGGCGATTCCGTTTAGTTTGGGACACACGATTCGGCTCATGGGCCGCTACGGCGCGTTTGTTAAGGCTACGGACACGCTCGAGCGCCTCGCCAAGGTGGACTTCTGGGTTCTGGACAAGACGGGGACCCTCACCGAGCCTGCGCAGCAAACCTGGACGGAATCGACGCCCATTCCGTCAGCGCTGCAACCGGCACTGGCCGCCATGGTCCGTCAGTCCGCCCACCCAGTGAGCCGCTCGCTGACCGCACACTGGTCTGCCGTCACTGCGGCTGAGGGGCTACGCGTCACCGAGCACTTGGGTCAGGGACTTGAATCGGAATGGGACGGCGGGGTCCTGCGGCTGGGATCGGCCTCGTTTACGGGAGTGGCTCAGGGGGAAGTTCCGCGCGGAGTCTCGTGGCGCTGGGACGGCACCGAGTCGGTCGAAGGTTGGCTTCAGCCGGTATCTGTGTTTCGACCCGGGTTGCCTCAAGGCCTGGGTGCGCTTAAGCCCGACGGAATGGCCTTGCTCACCGGCGACGAGGACCGCGAACGGGCTCAGCTCGAGGAGTTGCTACCCGAGTGCACGGAACTTCGGTTTGCGCAGCGTCCGCACGACAAGCTGCAGTTCGTCAAAGACCGCCAGGCCGAAGGCCGCACGGTAGCTATGGTGGGCGACGGACTAAACGACGCCGGGGCACTCGCCCAAAGCGATGTCGGAATCTCGATCGCCGAAGATGCGCTGCACTTTGCGCCGGCCT
>JBIPMA010000077.1:0-5854 GCA_044369335.1 Schleiferiaceae bacterium
GTTACTAGTTACTAGCTGCCATACAGCCATTGCTCGGCGTTGTGCCGCAGCACCTTGGCCTTGACGGCGTCGGACCAGTCCATGCTGCGCACGAGGTCGCCCGGAACCGCCTCGCCCAGGGGGTAGGGGTAGTCGGAACCCACCGCAATTTTGTCCTCGCCCACCAAGCGGAGCAGGTTGTCGAGCGCGTGCGGATCGTGCACGAGGCTGTCGACCCAGAACTTGCCGAGGTATTCGGTGGGCGGGACCGTATTATCCACGGCCACTAAGTCGGGACGTACGTCAAACCCGTGCTGGATGCGGCCGAGGGTGGCGGGAAACGATCCGCCGCCGTGGGCGATGGCCACACGCAGTGACGGGAGCCGCTCGAACACTCCACCAAAGATGAGCGAGCACAGCGCGCGGCTGGACTCGGCGGGCATTCCGACGAGCCACGGAAGCCAGTAGCGCTTCATGTCGTCGCTGCCCATCATGTCCCAGGGGTGCACAAAAAGGGCGAGGCCACGGCGAGCCATCTCTTCAAAAATGGGAAAAAATGCCGGGTCGTCGAGGTTGCGCTGGTTGATGTTGGACCCGATTTGCACTCCGCGCAACCCGAGGCGCTCAACGCGGTCGAGTTCGCGCAGGGCGAGGTCGGTGTCCTGCATGGGCAAGGTTCCGAGGCCCTCAAAACGAGTGGGGTTGCCGGCCACAACCTCGGCGAGGTGGTCGTTCAAAAATTCCGCCACTGCAGCGCCATCTCGCGGCGGAGTCCAGTAGCTGAACATCACGGGGACGGTCGACAGCACCTGCACGCCCACCCCGTGGCGGTCGCAGTCGTGAATTCGCGCGGACGGATCCCAGTTGTTGGCCTCGATTTCGCGAAAGAGCACGTCGTCCTTCATCATGCGCGCGCAGCCCGGGCAGTGGTGCTCGAGGCGAATGAACCCACCGTAGCCGAATCGCTCCGCAAAATGAGGTATGTGCTCGGGAATCAGGTGGGTATGAATATCAATGGGCGCGGGAAGCGAATTCATGCGAAGGATTGCGTCAAGGGTGTCCTGCGAAGATAGGGAGCGCCCTAACTTTGCACCCGCTATGTGCGGCATTGCCCTTCTGCGTCTGCGCAAACCCCTTGACCACTACCTCGACGAGCACGGGACGGCCCTTTACGGCCTGAACAAAATGGTGCTCATGATGGAAAAGCAGCACAACCGCGGCCAAGACGGCGCGGGACTCGCTGGAGTCAAGCTCGACATGCCCCCCGGCCAGCGCTACATCAGCCGCTACCGCTCGACCGACCCCAAGCCGATTCAGGACATCTTTACGCGCATTCAAAACCGCATCGAAGAGCGCCTCGACGGCAAGCCCGAGCGCCTCAAAGACGCCGCCTGGGTCAAAGAGAACGTGGCCTTCGCCTGCGACGTCTACCTGGGCCACCTGCGCTACGGAACCTACGGAGGCAACAGCATCGAGGCCTGCCACCCCTTCTTGAGGCAGTCCAACTACATGAGCCGCAACCTCTTGGTCGCCGGCAACTTCAACATGACCAACGTCGACGAACTGTTCGACGAACTCGTCAACTTGGGCCAGCACCCCAAAGAGAAGGCCGACACCGTGACGGTGATGGAAAAAATTGGGCACTTTCTCGACAAAGAGAACCGCCGCCTGCACCAAATCGCCAAAGAAGATCTGGGCCTCAACAAAATTGAGCGCAGCCGCTACCAAGCCAACAACTTGGACATGCCGCGCGTCCTCGAAAAGGCCAGCCGCGACTGGGACGGAGGGTACGCCATGGGCGGAATCATCGGCCAAGGCGACGCCTTCTTGGTGCGCGATCCGCACGGAATCCGTCCCGCCTTCTACTTCGTGAACGACGAGGTAGCCGTAGTGGCCTCTGAACGCCCCGTGATCCAGACCGCCTTTGGCGTGTCGGCGGACGAAGTGCACGAGGTTCCTCCCGGGCACATGGTGTGGATTCGCCGCAACGGCGACGTTTCGGTTGAGCCCGTGCGCCCCGCTGCACCCCGCGCTGCCTGCAGCTTTGAGCGCATCTACTTCTCGCGCGCCAACGACGGCGAGATCTACCGCGAGCGCATCGAGCTCGGACGCCGACTTACCGATCGCGTCATGGCCGCCGCCGGAGGCGACTTTGACCGCACCGTGTTCAGTTTTATTCCGAACACCGCCGAAATCGCCTTCTACGGACTCGTCAAGGGCGCCGAAGACGCGCTGAAGCGCCAAAAGTCCGCCCAACTCGTCGCCAAAGGCAGCGCAATCACGCCCGCGGACATTGAGCAGGTCATGAGCGCCCGTCCGCGCGTCGAAAAAATCGCCTGGAAGGACGTCAAGCTGCGCACCTTCATCACCGAGGATTCCAGCCGCAACGACATGGTGGCACACGTCTACGACTCCACCTACGGCATCGTGCAGCCCGACGACAGCATTGTGGCCCTCGACGACAGCATTGTGCGCGGAACCACGCTCAAGCAGAGCATTTTGCGCATGCTGGACCGCCTGAATCCCAAGCGCATCGTCGTGGTGAGCTCGGCGCCGCAGATTCGCTACCCCGACTGCTACGGCATCGACATGGCCAAGATGGGCGACTTCATCGCTTTTCAGGCGGCCGTTTCCCTGCTGCGCGAGCGCGGAATGGATTCCGTCCTCGACCAAGCCTACGCGTCGGCCAAAGCCGAATTGGCAAAGCCCATGGCTGAGCAGCGCAACGCCGTACAGGCGGTGTACGCTCCGTTCACCGACGAGGAGCTCAGCGACCGCATCGCCCAATTGCTCACGCCTGCCGGAACCCGCGCCGAAGTCAAAGTCGTCTACCAAACGGTGGCCGACCTGCACGAGGCCTGCCCCAAGTCACCCGGCGACTGGTACTTTACCGGCAACTACCCGACTCCGGGCGGAACCCGTGTCGCCAACCGCGCCTTCGTGAACTACATGGAGGGCAAGACGGGCCGGGCGTACTGAACCACTACCCGCTTCGCGGGTTACCTTGAACACAGCTCAACCCGCTGCACTCATGAAAATCTACACCAAAACCGGCGACGCCGGCCAAACCGGACTGTTTAGCGGCACGCGCATCGCCAAATACGACCTGCGCCTGCACGCCTACGGAACCCTCGACGAGCTCAACAGCCACTTGGGGCTGCTGCGCGACCAAATTCCAGCCGAATGGGACGCTGTGCGCGCCGAGCTCGCCCAGGTCCAAAGCGACCTGTTTGCCTTGGGTTCGCACATGGCCAACGACCTGCCCGAGATGGTGGCCCGCCTGCCGCACATTGACCCTGCGTGGATTGCGCGCCTCGAAGCGGCCATCGACCGCATGGACCTCGACCTTGAGCCGATGCGCAACTTTCTGCTTCCGGGCGGACACGTGCTCGTCAGCCAGTGCCACGTGGTCCGCACCGTCGCCCGCCGCGCCGAACGCTGGGTGGTGCAGCTGGTCGATCAGTTGGGGGCCGAGGACGTGCCGCTGCCCGAGCCCACGGTGGCCTATTTGAACCGTTTGAGCGACTACGCGTTTACCCTTTCAAGATGGCTGGGCAAGCAGCTGAATGCACCCGAAATCCCCTGGATTTCAAAGGCATAAAATTTCGCTTGTGCAGCTCCGAAAAAAAATTATTTTTGCGCCATGTATTGGACCCTCGAACTCGCCTCGTACTTAAGCGACGCCCCCTGGCCCGCGACCAAGGACGAACTCATTGACTACGCCATCCGCACGGGGGCTCCGCTTGAGGTCGTGGAAAACCTGCAAGCGGTCGAAGAAGAAGAAGCCGAAATCTACGAGTCAATCGAAGATATTTGGCCCGACTACCCTTCGGACGAAGACTTCCTCTGGAACGAGGAAGAGTACTGATTTTCAGGCCAAGCAGACAGTCTGTCTGCCCACGCTTAGGTGGCATAGAGGTTGTACCTTTGGCGACCTATGCTCGACAAGATTTTAAAGGTTTTTTTGGGTGATCCCTCACAGCGCACGCTCAAGGAGATCCAGCCCTACATCGACCAAGTCCACGCCGCTGAACAGACGCTGTCCGGCCTGACCGACTACGAACTACGCGCTGAAACGGACAGGTTCCGCGCCCGACTGCGCACCGAAACCGAAGTGAAGGCCGCCGAACGCGACCAACTTCGCCTTCAAGCCGAATCCGAGCTTGACGTCGACGCCAAAGAGGCCCTGTACCGCCAAATCGACAGCCTCGATAAAGACATTTTGGCCGAAGAGGAGCGCATTTTGCTCGAAATCCTTCCGCGGGCCTATGCCGTACTGCGCGAAACGGCGCGTCGCTTGTCAGAGCGCCCGCTGCGCGTTCCGGCCCAAGACTGGGACCGCGAACTCGCGAGCCGCCTTGACGCCGTCCGCATCGAGGGCGACACCGCCGTGTGGAACAACACTTGGTCTGCCGCCGGCAATCCCATCACCTGGAACATGGTACACTACGACGTGCAGCTTTTTGGCGGCGTCGTGCTGCACAAAGGGCGTATCGCCGAAATGGCCACGGGTGAGGGTAAAACCTTGGTCGCGACGCTTCCCGTCTACCTCAACGCCTTGAGCGGACGTGGCGTGCACCTGGTCACCGTCAACGACTACCTGTCGAAGCGCGACTCTGAGTGGATGGGCCCCCTCTACCAGTTTCACGGATTGAGCGTCGACTGCATCGACAAGCACCGCCCCAACACCGAACCGCGCCGCAAGGCCTACTTGGCCGACATTACCTTCGGAACCAACAACGAATTCGGTTTTGACTACCTGCGCGACAACATGGCGCGCGAAACCGCCGAGCTCGTGCAGCGCGGACACCACTACGCCATCGTCGACGAAGTCGACTCCGTCTTGATTGACGACGCGCGAACTCCGCTCATCATCAGCGGACCCACCCCCAACGGCGACCAGCAAGAGTTTGCCTCACTCAAGGACTACGTGGTGGCGCTGGTCAACCAGCAAAAGACCGTCGCCCAAGACGCCCTCACCAAGGCCAAAGAGGCACTCGCCGCCGGCGACAAGACCGAGGCCGGATTCCAGCTTCTTCGCTCGCACCGCGCCCTGCCCAAAAACAAGGCCCTCATTAAGTTCTTATCTGAAGACGGCGTCAAGGCCCTGCTGCAAAAGACCGAAGGCGTCTACCTGCAGGACCAAGGCAAGGAGATGAAGAAGATCGACGAAGCCCTGTACTTCACGATCGAAGAGAAGCACAACCAAGTCAACCTCACCAACTTGGGTCTGGGGTACTTGGCCGAGCAGACCAGCACCGACTTCTTTGTGCTTCCGGTGATTTCAGTCGAACTCGACCGCATCGAGAAGGCCCACGACGACGTGGCCGAACGTGCCGCCCGCAAGGACCAGCTCATGCGCGAGTACCGCGCCAAGAGCGAGCGCATTCACAGCATGAACCAGCTCCTCAAGGCCTACACGCTCTTTGAAAAGGACGTCGAGTACGTCGTGATGGAGGGCAAGGTGAAAATCGTTGACGAGCAAACCGGCCGCATCATGGACGGACGCCGCTACTCGGACGGACTTCACCAAGCGATTGAGGCCAAAGAGGGCGTGACCATTGAGGCCGCCACGCAGACCTACGCGACGATCACGCTGCAGAACTACTTCCGCATGTACCACAAGCTTTCGGGCATGACCGGTACTGCCGAAACCGAAGCGGGCGAATTCTGGGAGATCTACAAGCTCGAGGTGACGGTGATTCCGACCAACGTAGCCGCCAAGCGCGACGACCGCAACGACTTGGTATTCAAGACCAAGCGCGAGAAGTACAACGCCGTCATCGACGAAATCGAGAAGCTGCGCAACGCCGGCCGCCCCGTGCTCGTGGGTACGACCTCCGTCGAAATTTCGGAACTGCTTAGCCGCACGCTG
>JBIPMA010000078.1:0-5836 GCA_044369335.1 Schleiferiaceae bacterium
CGTCGCGTACACCAAAGACTTTGGGGCCCACCACATCGATGCGGTTGCGGGCCACTCGGCCCAGGCCGTCAACGGAAGCTTTATCGGCGGTAGCAAGCGTGACGTTCCGACCGACGAATTTGGATTTGCCACGATCAGCTACGCCCGCAACGCCGAATCAGAGCGCGTATACGGCGGCAAGTGGGAACGCTACGCCATCGAATCCTACTTCGGCCGCGTCAACTACGACTACGATGACCGCTACCTCGCGACGGTGATTTTGCGCGCGGACGCTTCAAGCCGCTTCGGACCCAACTTCCGCTGGGGCTACTTCCCATCCATCTCGACGGGTTGGAACCTTCACAAAGAATCGTGGTGGTCTTCAAAGCTCATCTCGAGCATGAAAATCCGCGCCGGTTACGGTATGAGCGGCAATGACGCAGCCGGTTCACTCGAATACGCCGCGACCATTTCTGGCGGACGCAACTATAGCTTTGGCTACAACGAATTCATGCAAAACGGAACCTCTCCGAGCCAAATCGCCAACCCCGACCTGCGTTGGGAGCGCGTGGGCCAGGCCAACCTCGGAGCCGACCTACGTTGGGGCAAGTACATCTACACGAACTTGGACCTTTACCACCGTGCGACGTACGACATGAAGACGCGTCCCGTGCTACCTGACTACGTGGGCAACGACGCGCCGACTGCAAACGTGGGCAAGATGCGCAACATGGGAGTTGACCTTGAGGCCGGCTACGAGCGCAACTTCAGCCCGACCAAGAGCATTCGCCTGGGCGGCAACGTGAGCTACGTCCAAAACGAAGTGGTGTTCTTAGGTAACGAAGAGGGCTACCTCCCTGGCCAGCGCTGGGGTCCTCAAGGCCTTGAAATCACGCGCATCCAAGAGGGCCTACCCATTGGTTACTTCTATGGATACATGACCAATGGCGTCTTCCAAAATTCTGCTGACGTGGCTGGATATGTGAATACTGAAGGCGGAATGCTGCAACCTGATGCTGTAGCCGGTGACTTCAAGTTTGTTGATGTGAATGGTGACGGCGCAATCGACGCCGAAGACCGCACCTTCATCGGCAATCCGACTCCAGACTGGACGTTTGGTGCTACCCTTAACGCTCGCTGGGGCGGATGGGATGCCGTTGTATTCCTACAGGGCGTCGTGGGCAACCAGATCTACAACGCGACGCGCCGCTACGACCTTCCGACCGCCAACCTCAACGGAGCTGCGTTGGACCGCTGGACCGGTGAAGGCAGCAGCGACCTTTACCCACGCCTGACCGCGTTGGATAAGAACTTCAACTTTGCGCGCAGCTCCAACTTCTATGTCGAGGACGGAAGCTTCGCACGCATCAAGACCGCGCAGTTAGGCTACACCTTGCCTGAGGCGCTGGCCTCCAAGGTGGGCTTGAAGCGCACCCGCATCTACTACTCGGGCACCAACCTGCTGACCTTGACCAACTATAAGGGCTTTGATCCCGAAATCGGAAACGGTTTTGGCGTCGACCGCGGAATCTACCCGCAGGCCCGCATGCACTCTATTGGATTCTCAACTTCTCTGAACTAATGAAGACGATTCACCTCTCCCTCATTGCGGCTGGCGCCCTCGCTGTGGCCAGCTGCGGCAAAGACTTCTTGAACGTCGACCCCATTGGCCGCGAACTAGAGCTCAACTACTACCAGAATCCAGGTCAAGCCTACGAAGCCCTTGTCAGCGTGTACGACGTGCTGCAGTGGAACGACCAAAACGGGTTCTCAATCATGTACCTGCTTCAAACAGTCGCGTCCGACGACGCGCACGCCGGAGGCAGCGACGCCAGCGACCAGCCAGCGTTTGTCGCCTACGACAACTTCTCGCTGACGCCCAACCTGGGTCCGCAGCAGGGATTTTGGCGCAAGAACTACCGCGGCATCTACCGCGCGAACCTGTTCTTGGAAAAGATCGACGGGGTTCCCGGAACCACCGCCGACTTTGTGCGCCGTACTACCGCAGAGGCCAAGTTCCTTCGCGCCTACTACTACCTGGACCTTTTGCGTCTGTTCGGATCAGTTCCGCTGATTACTAAAACACTAAGCCCAGAAGAGTACTACGAGGTGACGATGGCGACGCCCGAGGAGATTTTTGCTCAGGTTGAAGCCGACCTGCTCGCAGCGATTCCGGACTTACCCTTAGAGGTCGGTGCGTCTGAAAAGGGTCGTGCCACTCAAGGAGCCGCCAAGGCCCTGCTCGCCCGTGGATACCTGTACATGAACACCAATATGGCTGATGCCGCACAGCTCTGCGAAGAGGTCATTCAGTCTGGTGTATACAGCCTAACGCCCAACTTCGCTGACATCTTTACCCGCGCCAACGAGCACGGTCCCGAGAGTGTCTTCGAAATCGCCTATTCGGAGAACTCGACAGTGGGCTGGGAGGTCTTCGGTTCGGGCTACGGCGAAGGCAACGTGGGCGTTCAGTTCTGCGGCATGCGGGACTACAGCGGTCCCGATTACGCTCCAGGATGGGGTTTTGCGCCAATCAGCCAAGAGCTCTACGATGCGATGGCCGGTGATGCGCGCCGCAAGCACACCATCATTGTAGCTGATTCTATTGCTGGCGGAACCTACACTCCTGGCTACCAAAACACGGGCTACTTTGTGAAGAAGTACGCTCCACGCCAGTCTGGACTGTCGGCAGACGGTGAGCCAGCGCTCAACTGGGGCAACAACGTACGCGTTATTCGCTATTCAGACGTCCTGCTGATGGCCGCCGAAGCTTTGGCGCGCAGCGGCGGAAGCGAGGCAACCGCCCGCGGCTACGTCAACCAAGTGCGCCAGCGCGTGAGCATGCAGCCCATTCAAGCGAGCGGTTCCGCCCTCTTGGATGCTATAGCCCACGAGCGCCGCATGGAGCTCGCGACCGAAGGTCACCGCTTCTTCGATCTAGTGCGCACCGGCAAAGCCGCTGAAGTACTGGGGGCGAAAGGATTCGTAGCGAACAAGCACGAATGGCTTCCAATTCCACAAACCGAACTTGACGCCGCCCAAGGCGCCCTCACTCAAAATCCGAACTACTAATGAAGTTTTTAGCTCCAATTTTTGCTGCGGTGGGCCTGATGGCCGCCGTAGCCTGCGAACCCTACGAGGCCAAAAAGTCTGCGTTGGGCGACCTTCCGACCGCCTCGTTTACAGTGACCATGTTGGATTCCAACACCGTGCAACTCACGAGTACTGCCACCGGCGAACCCTTTATGTACAACTGGGAGGTTTCGAACGGAACCCTCGCGTCGGGCCCCGAAGCCACGATTACGATTTCGCGTGCTGGAACGTACACAGTCAAGCACTACGTCTTCAACCAAGGCGGAATGGCCGTGGATTCCGCACAAGTGGTGATTTCGCGCGACGCTGCGCCACCTTGCACTGGCCTCATGGAATTCATGTCCGGATGTTCTGAGCGCACCTGGAAGCTTGCGCCGATTGCCGGTTCGCTGTGGGTTGGACCTCCAGGAGGCGCACAAACGTGGTGGGCCATTGGTGCAACCGCAGCCACCGACCGCCCCTGCGCCTACAACGACGAATGGATCTTCAAAGCCGACGGAAGCGTGGTCTACGACACCAAAGGCGACATCTGGGCTGAAACGTACATGGGTGTAACTGCTGACGGCTGCCACCCCGAAAGCGTCCTGACTGGTGCGCAAGCCGCTTGGGGTAGCGGAACACATGCATTCTCACTATTGCCGGCTTCAGCTACAACACCAGATCAGCTCAAGATGGAAGGCCTTGGCGCCTTCATCGGGCTACCCAAGGCCGCCAACGGTGGCGAAGTGTTTAGCCCGATCAACTCGATCACCTACGACATTTTGTCGACCAATGAGGACGCCAACGGCGTGCGTACCATGGAAATCGAAGTGAACTGGGGTAATGGTTTGTGGCGCTTTACCCTGCAGTCGGTGAACTAATGCGGAACCTTTTGATCTGGAGCACCGCGCTCACGCTGATGTCGTGCCGAACCGCTGAGGTTCCAGTACTCGTCGGTGAAGACCTGCGCATCACCGAAGGGGACGCCACGCGTGAAGTGGTGTTCCCGGTGCACCTTGACGCTCCTGCTCCGCGGGCCGCTTCAATCAAGGTTGAGCTCGTTGGCCAAACTGCGACATCTGGCGAGGACTTCTCGCCGCTTTCGAGCACATTGAGTTGGGCCAAAGGCGAGCAAGACGCAGAAGTTCGCTTCACTGTCAAGGGCGACACCGACTACGAGGATGACGAAACCCTGTGGGTTGGATTTTCGCAGCCCACTGAGGTACTGCTTCCGAATCCCTTTTTCACCGTAACACTCGAAAACGACGACCCCTACAGCGGCAGCGACAGTGGCTACGTTACCCCTACGAACTACCCCGGCTACACACTCGTGTGGAACGAGGAGTTTGACGGGACCTCGCTGAATTCCGCCGACTGGAACTTCGAGACTGGTGGCCACGGTTGGGGCAACAACGAGCTTCAGAACTACCGCAACGATCCGAGCAACATTCGCGTCGAGAACGGACGCATGATTATCACTGCTCGAAATGAGCCGTTCGGCGGAAACGCCTACACCTCAGCGCGGGTAACCACGCAAGGCAAAAAGGAGTTTCAATTTGGGCGCATCGACATCCGCGCCAAGCTTCCAAAGGGGCAAGGCATTTGGCCTGCTCTGTGGATGCTAGGGTCAAACATCAGCACCGTGGGATGGCCAGCATGCGGCGAAACCGACATCATGGAACTCATCGGCCACGAGCCCCATAAGGTACACGGCACCACCCACTGGGGCATTCAGGGCAGCGGTGTCAGTACCTACCGCACCGGAACCTACACCCTGCAGCAGGGTGACTTTTCGGACGCATACCACGTGTTCAGTATCATCTGGGTTCAGGACAACATCAAGTTTTATGTGGACGACCAGCTCTACCACACGGTAAGCGTCAGCCATGTTAGTCCGGCTACGTACCGCCACAATGCGCCGTTCTTCTTTATCGCCAACGTAGCGGTGGGCGGAAACTGGCCCGGCTCACCCGACGCGACTACCGTATTCCCTCAATCGATGTACGTGGACTACATCCGCGTGTTTCAGTAGAAAAGTATTGATATTAACTTAATGACTCATTTTCAATAAGTAAACGCGACGGACTACATTTATTATTGATGAAGTTTAGGCCTTAAGGACGATGAGTTATTCATTAAGTCAAAAATGAATTCGCAGGAATGATATGAATTATCCTTTGTACAATTGGTGTTGATGTACCCCTAGGGGGAGGGGCCCAAACCCCTCCCCCTTTTTTTATTTTATTCGTTTATGCGCTTCGGAACTGTTCTCTTTCTCGCCCTACCCTTGGCCGCTGCGGCCCAAACTAAGCCCGTGGCAGCCCGTGTGGATAGCGTGCTGGCCCTGATGACCCTCGAGGAACTCGTTGGTCAAACCAACCAGTACAACGGGTTTTGGAACGCCACCGGCCCCATGCCCGAAGGCAACGACTGGGTTGAGGCACGCGTTGCGGCGCTGAAGCGCGGCGGAGTAGGTTCCGTACTCAATGTCGCAGGGGTCGATGAGGTCCGCGCCCTGCAAAAAGTGGCGGTCGAAGAGACGCGCCTGGGGATTCCCCTTCTGTTTGGCCTGGATGTGATTCACGGCTACCAAACCCTTACGCCGATTCCGCTCGCCGAGGCCGCGAGCTGGGACATGGAGGCGATTAAAAATTCAGCCCGAGCCGCCGCCCGCGAGGCCACGGCCGACGGCATCAACTGGACCTTTGCGCCCATGGTCGACATCAGCCGCGACCCGCGTTGGGGCCGCGTCATGGAAGGTGCGGGCGAAGATCCATACCTCGGT
>JBIPMA010000243.1:0-5810 GCA_044369335.1 Schleiferiaceae bacterium
AAGTTGGCAAATTTCATTACCTCCTGGTCAGTATTTTTATTCAGTACAATCTGTTGATGCCTCTTATGCAGGGTCTGCTTTCTCTAATCGTCAGAAGTTTGTAATAACTAATCAAGGGGAAGCTAAAGAAGTAATTCCGCCTTCTGATATCTTGTTTAATGATTCAACCTCTTCGAATTACTTCTTCAGAAATGGAGATTCGGCAAATTTCAAAGTGTTATTAAAAATAGTTTCAAAAGATGCGACTGCAAAGTATAGAGTATCTTTAGAATCTGGTACTAGTTCAATATTCAAACTAGATGTTGCAACAAATATAGTTACTGTTAATTCTAAATTAACGGACACTTTATATAAACTAATCGTAAAAGGTGTTGACACACTAGGTAGTAATATTATTAAAACATTTAATATTTATATACGTCAATCTGCTGATAAAATACTGATAAATAATGTTGATACAAGTGTTTTCAAATATACCACAGGAGTAGATTCGTCAATGCTTAACATTGGATTACAGGCAGCATATACAAATCCAAACAGTATTTCAAGTAAAAAGTTTACTTACAAATTAATCAATGGTTTGGGTGATTTAAATAATGCTTCATTCTTTGTGCGAGATAACCTACTCATAAATAAACGTAAGTTGAATAGTGTTGATACGCTTAGTGTAAGAATAAGTGCTATGGATGATTTTGGTGGTAATACGGAAAAAATTATAAAATTAGTTTCTACATGCTCAACTAAGCCAAATTTATCTTTAGTTGCTAGTACTACAATATGTAGCCCAGGTACTGTTAATTTATCTGATTCTAATTTGAGAAAAGGAAGTTTAGGCACATTTACGCTCAGTTATTTTAATGATGTAAATGAAATTGCAGTTATTATTGATCCTACTAAAGTTGCTACATCAGGTATTTATTATATCAAAGCAACAAACGCAGATAACTGTTCTGTTATGAAGCCATTAAGTGTAGTAGTTTTACCTAAACCAGCAAATCCTGTAGTTGCACCACTTTCTTATTGTATAAATACTACTGCGATTCCATTAACAGCAAAAGCCAGTCCTAAGAGTAGCTTAAATTGGTATGGCACAGATGCTACTGGTGGAACAGCTGTAAAGAATGCACCAACGCCATCTTTATCTAATGCCGGAGTTACAAGTTATTTTGTAAGCCAAGTTGATTCGGTAACTGGTTGTGAAAGTGATAGAGCTAAAATTGATTTAACTGTAAATCCTAATCCAGTAACTCCAAGTTTAGTTAGAGATACTACTGGTAGTTTAGTAGCATCTGTTACTTCAGGAATTAAATGGTACAGAGATGGAGTATTAATTGATAGTACAAGCGCTAAGCTTAAACCTACAATTGCTTCTAACTATACAATAAGAGTGACCAATGCTGCAACAGGATGTATTAGTGCATTCAGTGCACCTTACTATTTCTTGGTAACCGATATCATAAGATTAAGTTTGAATGAGTTCATTAAATTAACACCAAATCCATTTATTAATTTTGTGAATATTGACTTTGTTGTCAAAGGGCATCAAAGAATGAATATTGAAGTATTCTCTGCTGCAACTGGAGCAAGAGTAGCATCAAGAATTGGTATAACAGCTGGATCAAGATTAACATTCAATGAATTAAATCCTGGCGTTTACTTTGTAAGAGTAGCTTCTACTGATTTAAAAGTGTCTCATCAGTTTAAAATGGTTAAATTATAATTTATGATAGAACAAAATAAATACATGTACAAGAAAAGTATCATTGCGCTTAGTTTTTTAGTGCTATCTTTTGCTGGATGTAGTAAAGGAGGAGATAGTCCTTCTCCAACACCTCCAACGCCTACGCCACCTCCAGTGGTGATAGCAGAATCTGATATAGTTTTTAGAGTAGATGTAGCTGGTTCAGAAGTGAATTACTCCACAGTATTCCCTGTAGTTGGAGCTTCTCTTGTTATGAATGCCAATATCACATCTACATTACCTAAAGATGGTGTAACCATAGATGTATCAGTTAAAAAGAAATCAGATAATACTGTAGTATTTGCTACAAATTTATCTTCATCTGCAGCTAGTAATCCAGTTACTGTAACTGGATTAGCGGCTGGAACATTATGTGTTGCAACAGTTACAGTTACTTCAAAGTCAAAAGCCACTAATACGGCTTTAAAGACCTTTGAATTAGCTTCAAAGTAGACCTCTATAAATTACATTTTAAACCGTCCTTTTACTTTGTACTTGGACGGTTTTTTATACATATGTTCAAAATGGATGGCTGAATATAGTATGGATTTATTTGATTGTCTTATCTTTATGCTTAAGAATAAGAAATTATGAGTCTGGCAGCAAAAAATACATGGGGGGCTGGATTTTGTGCCTTATTATATTTATTAGTTCATTTTATCCCTGATTTTGGAGGGGCGGATGTCATGGGGTCTCAGTGGCTCTATGTGAGTTTGGTGGATTTTGCGATCCTCCTTTATATCCTTTTGAATCAACAACAATATAAAGCAGCAATAGATGCTGTCTTAAAATTAAAATTCACGATTGTATATAGCTTTCTAGTTATTTGGGCAATAGTTTCCATTACTTATTCTATCAATGCAATTGAAAGCTTGGTTTGTTTGGCCAGGCTACTGAGTACCTACTTAATTTTCATTAATTTATCTATACTTTTTTTTAAAAAAGAACAAACAACACTTTTTAATGTGGTATCTATTTTAGTGGGTGTAGTACTATTATTTGATTCACTCTATGTGATCACTGGGTTCTCCAAGAATATGATAGAAATGAATCTGGATCAAAATATAATTAGCCTAACCGGTAAGAATGGAAATAAGAACGTGATGGCGGCTAGTTTGTTGATTAAATTTCCTTTCTTACTATTTGTGATTGTACATAATAAATTAATTGGAAAAATAGCGGGATTTATTGTTTTGTTTTTAGGAATGATGGCCTTATTTATTTTAAATACAAGGTCTACTTTCGTTGGTTTAGGCGTTTTATTTATCATGTTTAGTTTAGCCATTACTTTATTGAATAATAAGCAGGGTTTTAAATTAATTGCTATTAACCTGGCATATTTTATCCTCCCTTTAGTATTTGCTTTTTTTACAGCCAATGGGATGTTGACTAAAGCGGTTGATCTACAAGGATTTGAAGGTGGTTACGGTTCAGTAACAAAAAGGGTAGGAGATATTAATGTAGCTAGTGAGCAAAATAGTAGAATTAAATTATGGAAAGCTGCGATTGATTACACAACCAAACATCCATTTTTAGGGGCAGGGTATGGTAACTGGAAATTGGCCTCTATCCCTTACGAAAAAGAGTATACCAACGATTTATTTGTACCTTATCATTGCCATAATGATTACATTGAAATGTTTGCAGACCTAGGAATTATAGGAGGATTAAGTTTTGCAGCTTTATTCGTATTACTAGGTATCACTACAGTTCAATTTTGGCTAAAATCCAAAGATGATCAACATAAATTTATCATATCAGTTGCATTAATGGCAATCGCATGTTATTTTGTTGATGCCTTTTTTAATTTCCCTGCCGAAAGAACTTCAATGCAGACCATGTTTGCCTTGTCAGCCGCTTTATTATTTTTGCCAATTTATTTGACAGGCACAAATACAAGTAGTCAAAATAAAGATTTCAAATTTTCCATATTGTTATTAATCCCATTGTTATTGATTGTAGGAGTTATTTATGTTAACTATCAAACTTTCACCTCTCTAAAAGTACAGAAGTATGTAATGGGTGAGATCAATGAAGACCCTAAAATGGCATTAGAAGATGTAAAGGACGCATTCCCTGAAATACCTAATTTATCTACCTCTACACTGCCTATTAAGGCATTAGTAGCCAGGTATTATTTAAGAGATAAGATGAATGAGGAAGCCATGCGCTTATTGAATGAAAGTGATCATGTGAATCCATACTTGCATTACAATGATTTTATCAAAACTGCTATATTTTCTACCCAAGGTAAATTTGATAGTACTTTTTACTATGCTAAAAAAGCATTTTATAATTGGCCAAGAGCAACAAGCTATTATAAGAATATGATTTTTGCATCTGCTAAAATGAAAGATACTGCAGAAGCAACCAAGGCATTTAAAACCTATATTAAATACAGAAATAGTGGGGAAGGATGGAACCAATACATACTAGGCTTAATTGAGATCAATCAAACGCCTATTGCAGAAACAAGAGCTTTATTAGATACAGCGATTGCAAAGTTCCCGGCAGATAGTGCAATATTTGTTAATACAAAATCATTATTATACGGTACTGCAATTTCTACAGGTAGTTTACCTAACTATGCTGCATTAGGTGCACAAGCTTTTCAGAAAGGCAAGTATACTGTAGCCGCAAATTATTACTTACAAGCTAGTACAGCAGAGCCCGGTAATTATACACATTTTGAAAATATGGGTATTTGCTACTACACCGCTAAATCCTACGAAAAAGCCATTCAGTATTTTAATAGAGCCATTGATTTGCCATCAGCCAATACAGGCAAGTCTGAATTCTTTAAGGCTATGTCCTATATTGCAATAGGTAATAATACTGCTGGATGTAGTGCATTACAAGCTGCAAAAGCAAAAAAATATCAAGGTGTGGATGCTCAGATTGCCCAGTATTGTAAATAGGGATTTTTGAATTTAATTGTATTGCTAAATTTTTATCTACTCGTCGACTTCCTATTGTGGCTTCTTTAGTCAAGACTTTTAGGTTAAAATAATTTGTATAAATTCAAGATTTTATATCAAATTTTTTAATTTAATATAATGTCATAATCAAAATGATTTTTATTGAACTTTCTATATTTTTTTACCCAATTTGGTTATTTATAACCTACTTAAAATGACTTAAAACATTTAAACTAATTTAATTTTAAATAAATGAAAATCAATCACTTGCTTTTGATAATGCTATTAATTCTAATAAGTTCTTGTGGTTATAAAACAAGAATTGGCATAGCATCTTACTACTCAGACTACTATGAAGGAAGGACTACTGCAAATGGTGAGATATTTAGACAAAATAAAGCAACTGCAGCACATAAGTCACTTCCATTTGGCACAAGTGTGAAAGTTATAAATTTAACAAATAAAAAATCAGTAGTTGTAAGAATTAACGATAGAGGCCCCTATGTAAAAGGTCGAATAATTGATTTGACAAAAAATGCAGCCAAAGAAATTGGAATGGTCGGAGGTGGAGTTGCAAAAGTTAAAATTAGATATAAAAAGAAATAAAGTTTAACGCAACCCAGTCATATTTATTTAATTTTCTCATTTAATTGAGCAAATTAATTCTTCTTTGCTCAAATAAATAGGGAATGTAATCTTAAGTCAATAGCAGAAGTTATTATTTTTTTTTATAATATTTTAAACTATCTTTAATTTACTTTAAAAACCAATTTCGAGGTATTTTAAATTATTTTAATCATTTTTTTTGTTTATGAATAGAGTTGCAATTTTTGCTAGTTTTATAACAATTTTTTTTATTGTCAATTTAAGTATTGCACAAAATTCAAAACAATCTAAGAATTTGTTCCAATTAAGGACTGAAAAAGCGAACTATTTTTTAAACAAAAATAAATACTATCTGAAAGGAACTTTTCATAAATATTATACTGCATATGGAAACGGAAATGGGATATTATTAAAAATCGAATTACCAACTGAACTATTTAAACAAAAATATACAATCGATTCATTTTTTATAGAAAATAAATATTTCCCAATTACAATCCTCGATATTGACAATAAAAAATTTGCTGAAGTAAATATATTCTATA
>JBIPMA010000080.1:0-5711 GCA_044369335.1 Schleiferiaceae bacterium
CTTGAGCCACCACATGAGCTCGCCCTGCATGGCCTTCCAGAGCTCTTTGTTGGCGTAGTCGAGCTCGGCCACGTCGGTCCAGTCGGTGGGCTGGTTGTGGTCGTTGCGGCCGTTGCTGATTTCGCCGGTGGCGGAATCGCGGTAGTAAAACTCAGGGTGCTCGGTCATCCAGTGGTGGTCCCAGGCGGTGTGGTTCGGAACCCAGTCCAAAATCACCTTCATTCCGAGCTTGTGGGCCTCGTCGACCACGCGGGCGAAGTCGGCGCTGTCGCCAAATTCCGGATTGATTGCGGTGTAGTCCGAGATGCTGTAGTACGAACCGAGCTCACCCTTGCGCTTTTCGACGCCAATCGGGCTCATCGGCATAAACCACAGGATGTCTACGCCCAGATCTTTGATGCGCGGGAGCTCTTTTTCGAACGCGTCCAGCGTGCCTTCGGGCGTGTACTGCCGCACGTTGACCTCGTAGATCACGGCGTTCTTGGACCAGTCGGGGTGAAAGGCGTGGGCTGTTTCTTCAGCGGCCTTGGGGGCGCAGGCGGCGGCGAGTACGCCGGCAACTGCAAAAGCGAGAAGCTTTTTCATAGGGGGTTACTTGTTGGATTTGATGTAGGCAAAATTTCGGGCCGGAATCTCGGCCTTAACGGTGCTGAGCGCGCCCTCCCCGGCCACCACGCGGGCGTCGGGTCCGAGGTCGTTGATGCGGACGGTTACGGGCTGGTCACCGCGGTTCAGGACGACGCGCACGGTCTCACCGGGGTAGGTTCGGGTGATGACGAGCACGTCCTCGCCCACGGTGCGAATGGCGGTCTGGCCGAAGCACAGCGCCAGGCTGGCGCGGCGCTCCATAAAGACATCGGCCGTGCGTGAACGCAGCAGGCGCTGGGCTTTGCTGAAGGGTGACGGCTTGCCCGCAGCTTCAAACGACATGTCGCGGCGGTTGTCGGGGTCGTTGGCTCCTTCGAGACCTACTTCGTCGCCGTAGTAGCACACGGGAATTCCCGGAATCGCGCAGTTGAACGCGTGCAGCAGGGCGAGACGGTCCAGCCCGGCCTCGGTGGCTTTGGGCGTCGCGCGGGTGTAGCCGGCGAGCTTCGTGTCCTCTTGCGGCGACACGTGGCCTGAGGCAAGGGTGACAAAGCGCGGACGGTCCTGGTTTCCGCTGATGTTGCCCATCAAGTGGTTGGGACCGTAGGTCGCCAAGCTGGCTTCGAGGGTGGCTTTGAGCGCCGTGGCGCTTCCGCCCAAGTTGCCAAAAAAGGCGACGGCCGCGTCGTAGAGGTTAAAGTCGAACTGTGCATCCAGCAGGCCGCTGCCCACGTAGCTGTTGATGAGCTCTGGCGAACCGTAGGTTTCGCCAATTTGGTAGAGGCGGCGGCCTTCGGCGTAGGCAACCTGCTCCTTGAGCTTGCGCGTCAGGGTGCGCCAGTACAGCAGGTCGACGTGCTTGGACGCGTCGTGGCGAAACCCGTCAAACCCGTAGTCCTGCACCCACGGCAACGCCGAGTCGGTCATCGCCATCACGACGTCAGGCCGCTGCGAGTTCAGGGTCGGAAGGTGCTTGTCGAACCACGTCGTCAGGCGGTGGTCATCCCAGCGCTCGGTGTTGAGCGAGGAATCGGGCAGGTAGAGCGACGTGATCCAGTCGGGGTGGGCCTTGAGGACGGGGTGCTCGAGGTGCACGTGGTGGCCGACAAAGTCAATCAGCGTGTTGAGGTTGCGGTCGTGCGCCACTTGGTTGAAGCGGCGGATTTCGTCGGCGGTTCCCATGCGGGCGTCCGGCTTGGACGTGCTCGTGGGCCAGTACCCGTGGTAGCCTGAGAAGCGCGTGGTTACGCCGCCCTTGTTCCAGAGGCCCCAGGCGCCCTGCGGGTTGCGGTGCAGCGGCGAAAGCCAAATGGTGTTGAACCCGAGCGATTCGAAGTATCCCTTCTCGAGGCGCTGCTGGACGCCCTCGACGTCACCGCCGTGGTAGTCGTTGGCAGGGAGCACGTCGGCGCGGTTCAACGGCTTGTCGTTGAGCGGATTGCCGTTACTAAAGCGGTCGACCAACGCAAAGTACATGGTCGCAGATTCCCAGTCGTCGCGGCGCAGCTGGGCCGTCGAATTCACGATGTGGCCTTCGTGCAGCGGAACCATGGCCTCTCCGCCAAAGCGGTCCGCGTTAAACGTGTACAGGTGCAGCTGGCTGCGCTCGGCACTGCCGGCTTCAGACGGAATCGCCACGCGAAGGCTGCCGTCTTCGGCCGAACGCACCGAAACCTGGTAGGTGTTCCAAAATGCGATCAGTTCTTGGCCCTTGGGCAGGGCCTTCACGGCAAGTTCGCCGTCGCGCTCGTCAAGAATCTGAATGGGGGCGCAGTCTTGGCCGGGTTCGGCGACCACGAGGACGTCGTTGGCTCCGCCCAATCCGTTGGGGACCTTGGTGGGGTTGTTGGGGTCGTTGACCTCGATTCCGCCCACCGTAAACTTGTATTCGTAGCGGCCGGGCTTGAGGTTGAGTTTCAGTCGGGCCACGTTCGCGGTGTCGCGCGCCATGGGGTGGCTGCTGCGGTTCCACGCGTTAAACGATCCAATCAGGAATGCGGTGGCCGCGCTGTCGCCCGGGTTGAGCGGCAGGCTGAATTCCACTTCCTGAACCGGAGCCTGGCGCAGCACCAAGTGGTATGTTCCGCCGGCGGCTTCGATGCTGGCGACGCCCAGGGGCTGCTTCATGCGGCCTTCGACGCGCCAAATGGCGGAATCTTGCTGCCACTTCACCGTCAGACCCTCGGGAAAGGTCCACTCGTCCAGCTCACTGAGCAGGTAGTCGGTCGCGTAGATTTTGGTTGCGCCCTCAGAAGCGAGGTCGACGGGGCGCCATCCAAGGCCGGCGTACTCGTCGCCGAGGTCTACGGATCCGGAGCCGCCGCAGGCGGTGAGCACGGCGGCGGCGATGCTCAATAGGGTGAAACGTTTCATGCGTGGGTATAGGTTTGTTCGCTGCCTGCGGCAAGCTTCTGGAGGGCTCCGTCCACGTAGAATTCTGCTGCAGATCCCTCTAAGTTACGCACCGTCAGTTGGTTCTGCTCGACGTGAACCGAGAGCAGGGCTCCGCGCCAGCGCAGGTGGAAGGTGATTCCGCCCCACTGCTCGGGCAGGAAGGGCTTGAAGTGCAGGTCTTCGCCGACCAGGCGCATTCCGCCAAATCCGTAGACGACGGCCATCCAGGCGCCGCCCATCGCCGTGACGTGTAGGCCTTGGTAGACTTCTTTGTTGTAGTCGTCGAGGTCCAAGCGCGCGGTGCGGTGGTAGAGCTCGTAGGCCTTGGCCGCGTAGCCGAGGCGGCAGGCGAGGACGGTGTGCACGCTGGGCGACAGCGAGCTTTCGTGCACCGTCAAGGGCTCGTAAAAGTCAAAGTGCTTTTGAAGTGTTTCGACGGGCGTGCGGTCTTCAAAGAAAAACATTCCCTGAAGCGTGTCGGCCTGCTTGATGTAGGGCGAACGCAGGATGCGGTCCCAGCTCCACTTTTGGTTGATGGGGCGCTCAGCGGGGTCGAGTTGGGCCACCGGGACGAGCTCTTTGTCCAAAAATCCGTCCTGCTGCAAGAAGATCTCGTGCTTTTCGCTGTACGGGTAGTACATGTTGCTGCGAATGGCTTCCCACTGCTCGAGTTCGTCGGCGTCGAGGTCCATCTTGGCGCAGAGTGCGGCGTAGTCCTCGGGCTGGTTCTGGGCCAGGTACGCGGCGCATTCTGCGGCGTACTCCAAGCACCAGGCGGCCATGAAGTTCGTGTAGTAGTTGTTGTTGACGTTGTTCTCGTACTCGTTCGGTCCGGTCACGCCCAAGATGACGAACTGCTCTTTGTCGTCGCTCCAGTTGACGCGCTGGGCCCAGAACCGGGCGATGGCGACCAGCACTTCAAGTCCGCCTTCAGCCAGGTAGCCGTAGTCGCGGGTGTGCCGCAGGTAGGTGTAGATTCCGTACGAAATCGCGCCGTTGCGGTGGATTTCTTCAAACGTGATCTCCCACTCGTTGTGGCACTCTTCGCCGTTCATGGTGACCATCGGGTAGAGCGCAGCCCCGTCGGTGAATCCGAGCTTGGCGGCGTTTTCGATCGCCTTGTCGAGCTGCTTGTAGCGGTACACCAGCAGGTTGCGGCCCACTTCGGGGTCGGTCGAAGCCAGGTAGAACGGCAGGCAGTAGGCCTCGGTGTCCCAGTAGGTCGAGCCGCCGTACTTCTCGCCGGTGAATCCTTTGGGGCCGATGTTGAGCCGCGGATCCACGCCTGTAAACGTTTGAAGCAGGTGGAAGATGTTGAAGCGAATTCCCTGCTGGGCGGAATCGTCGCCGTCGATTACGATGTCGGCGAGGTCCCACTTGGCGCGCCAGGCTTGGCGCTGCTCGGCGAGCAGGGTTTCGTAGCCTGACGTACAGGCCTCGGCGGCTTGGGCCGCCGCACGCGCCTCGACCTCAGCAGCCGGAGCGTTCATCGACGACACCACGCCCACGTACTTGTGCAGGGTAATGGCTTCGCCCGCCGTGGCTTTGATGGTGAATACCTGCGCGGCGTAGCCCTCACGGCCCACGGCCGTTCCGCTCGCGCCATGAACGCGGCACTCCATAGCGGCGGCCACGAAAAAGTCCAGTTTTTTGGTGCGCGCCTTGACCCACGAACCTGCGCCGTGGCCCTCTTGCGCCCAGAACGTTTCGTCCCAGTTGGCGTCCGAGTTCACCACGTTAAAATCGAGGTAGGGCTCGAGCACCACCTCGGCGGAGCGGTCGACCGTCACCCGGAACTGCTGGGCCGAAACCTCGTCGCGCACAATGCTCAAGAAGCGCTGGGCTTCGACGGTCACGGTGGCTCCGTTGGCGAGCGCGGCAGTGAATCGGCGGGTCAGGACGCCGTGCTCCATGTCGAGTTCGCGGTAAAACTCTGAAACCTTGGCCGTGTACAAATCGACCACTTCGCCGTCGACGCGCAGGTCTATGCCCACGTAGTTCACGGCGTTCAGGACCTTGGCGAAGTACTCGGGGTAGCCGTTCTTCCACCAGCCCACCTTGGTCTTGTCGGGGTAGTACACTCCGGCGATGTAGCTCCCTTTGAGGTGCTTGCCGCTAAAGGCCTCTTCGTGGTTGGCGCGGTGCCCCATGCGTCCGTTGCCGAGCGCAAAAAGGCTTTCGCTCATGATGTGGGCTTCGGGCGTCCAGGTCGTTTCGACGACGCGCCAGGGATCGATGTGAATGGGGGGCTTCATAGCGAGTTGCTAGTTACGGGTTAAAGCTGCTGCGCACGTTCGGGCGTCAGTTGGTCCAGGCCGCTGACCAGCAGGTCGGCGTCGAGGCCGTGGCCGATTCCGACCACCTTCATGCCGCCGCGGCGGGCGGCTTCGACTCCGGCTTCGGAATCTTCGAACACTACACACTCCTCGGGCTTGAGGCCGAGGCGTCGGGCGCCTTCGAGAAAGACTTCGGGGTCGGGTTTGGACGCGGTCACGACGTTGCCGTCAACTAAGGCGTCAAACAGCGGAATCCAGCCCAATCGCTCCAAAATGAGCGGAGCGTTTTTGGACGCGGAACCCAGCGCCACCTTGATTCCCGCGGCACGGCTGGCGCGTAAGAATTCGTGGGCCCCGGGCAGGTAGTCGTCGGCCGGCATACCCCGAACGAGTTCGAGGTACCAGTCGTTTTTGAGGGTCATCCAGTGCTGCTTCTCGGCGGCTGAAAGGCTC
>JBIPMA010000104.1:0-4730 GCA_044369335.1 Schleiferiaceae bacterium
TGGAGTCCCGATGCTAATGCTATTTGTTTGGAGACCATATGACGTCCCAATTCCAATATACGCCTTCGTAAACGAGAGGCTAACAGCGCTAGCGTCAAATGTGATGGCCGCATAGACAATGGCAATGAGTAATTTTTTCATAAGTGCAAAAAAGGTGGAGGTCTCTACAGAGACTAGTCTAGGGATTGGTGACAAACTTAATTTAATTTTTCTTCTGGAGAGAAATTGTTAGCTTTTTATTAGGTTTTCATCGTGATAAATGAGCTTACTTTTGAAGTTGTCAAACACACTTATGATGAATAGACTAGTTTGTTTCTTAGCAGCCATCGCAATTGGGTCAGTGACGTTGGCACAAGAAACTTCCGGTTCTGCAATCAATTGGAAGTCGCGAAAAGTTGATCTTCACGAGCTTGCTGCCCGAAATAATACAAAAGATCTCCACGAGCGGTTAATCGAATGGAAGCAGGAATTTTCGACCGCGCCTTGTGAGGCAAAAGTGAGTTGGTTGCTAATGGCCTACCACTATGAGTTACCTGGCGAAAACAGTGAAAACCTATTATCTGAACTAAAGGCGTCCCGAAGTTGTGCTACTTTAGAAGATCGTTATACGGTACACACTACTGTCGGTGCAACCTTTTATGATGCAGGTAGGTACGACAGTGCATTCTACTCGTTTACCACGGCCTTTGAAATTGCGGCTGAAGTGGCCGACACCAACCAAATGGTGATGTCGCTCAGCAACTTGGCGGCGCTGTATTCAGAGATGGATTGGAAGGTCGAAGCACTTTCTACAGCGCTTCGAGCCTACTCGTTGGCCAATAGCACCAAGAAGATTAGTGAATTGACGAACCTCTTTCTGCAAAACAATGTAGCAAGTCTACAGATGGACCTCGGCTACTACGACCGGGCGGCAAAGGTGTTTGACAATTACGATGCTAGCGATCAAAAGCTTGACCAAGGGCACATTTACATACTTCGTGCGGTGAATTATTCTCGATTGATGCTGCATCAGGCTAAAGGGAATGCGCGAAAAATTCAGAAGGTATTGAGCGACCTTGAATCAAGTCCGACAGCCTTCATGATCGCTTCTTCGTTTGCAGTTGGTGACTCGCTGTGCCCTCCGGCGGTATTGGATTACATCCACGACACCTATGTCCAACGGCAAAAGGAGTTTGTGCAGGACACCGGAACCTTTGTTTCGTTCGGAATGCCCGCTTTGGGAGGTTTGTCACTCGGCCGTCGTATTGATGAATCTCTGAGGTTCACGGCATCTTCGTTGCGCCCATGGGCAAGTTCGCTGCCTTTGGGTTCGGACCGCCTAGGCTACAAGTTGGCTATGGCTCAGATGTTTGAAATTCCAGATTATTGGGAAGACTACTGGTTGGAATCCGAGGCAATCAAACGCCGAGATGTGAGCTATGCGGGATTGCAGAACAAAATTCTTGACGACTTCAACAAGCAGGTTGAGCTCGAAACGTCAGCCCTTGAGGAACTTGAGGCGCAGAAAGTACTCGTAAGGGTATTGATAGCGGTGTCGGTCTTCTTACTAGGACTTGCGCTGGCCTTGCTGTTTTGGGTGAATTCCCGGTATAAAAAGGCGCTTAGGAGTCACAAACAGTTACTTTCTGAAAACGACCGAATGTCTAAAGACATATTGGTTCAGTCCACGTACCATGAAGAGCTCGGTGACATCATTCGAAAGGCAGGAAAATCAGTGAAGACCGATGTACTTGAGGACATCATCTTCCGCATGAATAGGGACCGTCCAACGCAGCAAATTGAACTTTCTGAAGCGGCGCTCAAAGACTACGACCTCACGGCGACCGAAGCCAAAGTCCTTATCCAACTGGCCTACGGGTACCGCAATGCTGAGATCGCGCAGATGCTCAACATTTCAAAATCCTACATCCACAACGTGCGGAGCAAGCTGCGCCAAAAGCTTCCGCTTGAAGGGGATCAAGAAATTGAGGACTTCGCGGTGTCGCTCCGAAAAGGCTACGAGCCTACCAAATAGGTAGGCTAGCGTACTTCTCGGTAAACGGCTTCCAAACTTCAGTTGCCCAGGTGCTGAGGGCCTTTAGTTCTGCCTCACTGGCTGCTTTGGCCGACTTCCACGCGTTGAGCATGTTGGGTGAAGGCGCACCGCGCAGGCTCCAGTAGTGGCCTGAAAACTGGCCGTACTTCCATTCCCAGGTTTCGGGCTGTTCGAAGTAGCCTTTCACGTCCTCTTTGCCGAAGAGGGCCATGCGGCGGTCTTCAATGGACTTGAGTTGGGCCTTGATGTCGGCGCGGAGCTGCTTGGTTGCAGCAGTGTCCTGGTTGGCGGCCACCAACTTGTCGAGCAGTTCAAGGCGTTTTTTGGCTTCGCGAAGTTGGGTTACCGAGCTGTCGAGGGCGGCCATTTGTCCGTTGACTTCGGCTTCAAAAGCGTGCTGTGCAGCCCAGTCGCGGGCTAGAGCTCGGGGGTCGTCGTGCACGGTCACATAGGCCGTATCAATGTGCGAACCCAACGTGTACACCAGCGTGTAGCGTCCGGGCTTCACTTCGGGTCCGTATCCAGGTTCGTTCGCGTTTTCGCGCGCACTGCGGCTCATTGAGGGGCGGTCTACGCCGGCGCTTCGCAGGTTCCAGTTCCAGCGCTGCAGTCCGTTTTCGGTCGGAACCTTCGTCTCAATTCGGCGGATGCGGGCGCCGCTGGCGTCGTAGACGTCTACGCGGAGCCACTTAACTTTTTTGAGCTCCTTGTCGGCGGTATCGCGCTGAATCATGTAGCTCAGGCGGGCTCCGCCTGGGCGGTTTTCACCCTGAAACATGGCGTGGCCTTGAAAGCGGATTCCGTCAGACTCGGCGTAAATCCAGTGGTAGGCGTCTGGAGCGTCGTAGGCAGTGAGTACGCGGCCCTTGGCAGCGGCAGCTTCGCGCAGGGGACGCAAGTCGTCAAGGATCCATGCGGCGCGACCAAAGGTTCCGAGGACAAGATCGCCCTCTCGATCTTGGATGGCAAGGTCCTGCACCGGCATCACGGGAAGGCCGGTCCATCGCTGCCAGCTCTTTCCGCCGTTGGCACTGACAAAAAGCCCGGTTTCGGTACCGAGGTAGACGAGCGAGGGCTGTGCGGGATCCTGAAGTACGCTGAGGCAGTGGCCCATTCCGTCGGGGCGGTTGCTGGCCAAAAGGTTGGTCCAGGTTTTACCAAAGTCCTTGGTGTGAAAGAGGTAGGGAGTGAAGTCTCCTTGGCGGTAGTTGTTGACCACGACCCAGGCTTCGGATGCATTGACGCTGCTGGCGCGAACTTGCGGAACCCATGCGCCCTCAGGCATACCCTTTACGGTGCAGCGGGTCCATGTTGTGCCGCCGTCGCGGGTCACTGATACGGTTCCGTCGTCGCTGCCCGTCCACATGAGCCCTTTTTGCAGGGCCGACGGGGCAATGGCGAGCAGGCAGGTGTGCATTTCTGCTCCGGTGACGTCAAAGGTTAGGCCGCCCGACTCGAGGTACTTCTGCTTCTCGGTGTTGTTGCTGGTGAGGTCTGGCGAAATGATGGTCCACGACGCACCACGGTCGGCCGAGTAGTGGACGTGCTGCGATCCGTAGTACAGTGCGTCGGGATTGAAGGGGTCGGCCGCGATGGGGCTGTTCCAGTGCCAGCGCAGGGGTTTGCCGTCGGGGTGTACGGGCTTGATAAATGTTTTCAACCCGTTTGAAACGTTTACCCGGGCCAAGTAGCCCTCTTGGGCCATGGCGTAAACCGTCGAGGGATCGGTCGCGTGCGGAAGCACGTCAAATCCGTCACCAAAGTAGAGTTCGGTCCAGTCGCTGTTGCCGATTCCGCCCTTGAGGTGGTAGGCTGGGCCCTTCCAGGACCCGTTGTCCTGCATTCCGCCGTAGACGTTGTACGGAAGCTGGTTGTCCACGCTTATGTGGTAGAACTGCGCGAGCGGAAGGTTCTCGACAAAGCGCCAGGTTTCGCCGCCGTCGCGACTGATGTTGAGTCCGCCGTCGTTTCCCTCAATGAGGTAACCGGGCGTCTTGGGCGAAAGCCAAAAGGCGTGGTGGTCGGGGTGAATATCGCTATAGCGCGCAATGGTCTTCCAGCTTCGGCCGCCGTCTTCGGACTTCGTAACCAGGGTCCATAACGAGTAAATGGTGTTTTCGCGGAAGGGGTCCACGTAGAGTTCGCTGTAGTAAAACGGGCGGTTGCCGATGTCTTCGGCGTCGCTGATGCGGGTCCAATTCACGCCGCCGTTGCTGCTGCGGTACAGGGCGTTTTTGTCCTTATTCTCGACCAGGGCGTAGACGATGTTGGGGTGGCTGGGGGCCACGGCGAGGCCGATTCGGCCTAGGTTACCCTCGGGCAAGCCATCTTTTGAGGTGCGTTGGGTCCAGGTTTCGCCGCCGTCGTGACTGACAAAGAGTCCGGAACCTTCGCCTCCGCTCTTAAAGAACCACGGCCAACGGCGGTATTCCCACATGGCGGCAAAAAGCTTGTTGGGGTTGACGGGGTCGATCACGAGGTCGGCCGCGCCCGTGCGGTTGTTGCGGTAGAGGACTTTGCGCCAAGTCTTGCCTCCGTCGGATGTTTTGTAGACCCCGCGGTCTTCGGTGTCGCCGTAGGCCAAGCCAATGGCAGCCACCCACACGGTGTTGGGGTCGCGCGGATGCACGACAATGCGGTGAATGCCTTTGGTGGCTTCGAGCCCCATAGACTTCCATGTTTTGCCACCGTCCAG
>JBIPMA010000081.1:0-5694 GCA_044369335.1 Schleiferiaceae bacterium
GGAATGGCCGCCCAGCGCGCCTCCCTCGACGTCTTTGACCGAGCCGACCTCGACGCCTACCGGGCCAAGTCGCTGGCGATGACCGACGTACTCCTCGGACTGCTCGACCACGTCTCCGCGCAGACCGGACAAGAAATTAAGGTGCTCACGCCTCGCGAGCCCCAGCACCGCGGTTCGCAAGTCTCCGTGCAGCTGGTCGGCCGCGACCGCCGGTTCTTCGACTACCTCGTCTCCCGCGGGGTCTACGCCGACTGGCGCGAACCGGGAACGGTGCGAATGGCCGTGGCTCCGCTCTACTCTTCGTACCGCGATCTGGCCCGACTCGAGGCCCTGCTCGCCGAATCTTTAATGCAGTAACTATGTCAAAGCACGCCGCCGTAGTGGGTTCTGGCCTCGTGGGGAGCCTTTGGACCACGTTCCTCGCCCAGCGCGGGTACCAGGTTGACGTTTTTGAGCGCCGCGCCGATTCGCGCCGCGCCGGCTATAAGGGCGGACGCTCGATCAACCTCGCCCTGAGCGACCGCGGCTGGCGCGCCCTCGAGGCGGTCGGCGTGGCCGAAGCCGTTCGCCGCGAAGCGATTCCCATGTACCGCCGCGTCATGCACGCTGTCGACGGCACGATCACGACGCAGCCCTATGGCGAGCAAGGCCAAGCCATTTGGTCGGTTTCGCGGGGCGGAATCAATATGGCCCTCATGACCGAGGCCGAGAAGCACGCCAACGTGCGCCTGCACTTTGAGCACGACACTGACCTCGACGACGCCACCGAAGGCCGCATTAAATGGACCACACCTGAAGGCAAAGGTTCGGGGTGCTTTGACGCCGTGTTTTCGACCGACGGAGCCAATTCCGGGATCCGTAAAACCCTGCAAGCCGAGGGCGCCATGGAATGGACCGAGCAAGTCATTGATCACGGGTACAAGGAGTTGCTGATTCCGGCCGGCCCCAACGCCACCTCGCTGATCGAGCGCGAAGCCCTGCACATCTGGCCGCGCGCCAGCTACATGCTGATCGGACTGCCCAACCCCGACGGAAGTTTCACGATGACCCTCTTCTTCCCGAACGAGGGCTCCGTGAGCTTCGCAGCACTCGACACTCCTGAGGCTGCCGAGGTATTTTTTGCGGATTTTTTTGCCGACGCCCTCGCCCTGATGCCCGACTTCAAAGAACAGTGGGCCCAAAATCCCGTGAGCAAGCTCAGCATCGTGCGCAGCTGGCCCTGGTCCAAGGGCAAGGTGGTCCTCTTCGGTGATGCGACGCACGCCATTGTTCCGTTTTACGGCCAAGGAATGAATTCCGGATTCGAAGACTGCTTTGAGCTGAACCGCATGATGGACGCCCTGGGCGAGGACCCTGCGACCCTATTCCCCGCCTTTGAGGCCGAGCGCAAGCCCAACGCCGATGCCATCGCCGAGCTGGCCCTGCTAAACTTCATCGAAATGCGCGACCTGACCGGCCAGCCCGAGTTTTTGCTCCGCAAAAAGATTGAGTCGAAGCTGCACGCCCAGCGGCCCGACCAATGGATTCCGCTCTACACGCAGGTGACCTTCAGCCACATTCCCTACTCGGTAGCCCTCGAGCGCGGACGCCAAATGGACCGCGTGTTTGCCGAGGTGATGCAGTGGCCCGGAATCGCCGAAAACTGGGACCAGCCTGAGACTTTGGCGAAGATTTGGGAGGTCGCCGACAGGCAACTAGTAACGCGTAACTAGTAACTGGTTACTAGCTACTTAAGCGCCGCCCGCACCCGCTTGAACAGCGCGCTGCGAAACACGTAGTCCACAACTTCCTGGTCGGTGGACTGAAGGATGTCGGGACCTGCGCCTTCCCAGACCTTGTAGCCGTGGCGCATGAGCACCACATGGTCGCCGATTTCAAGCACGGAATTCATGTCGTGGGTGTTCACCACCGTGGTCATCCCGAATTCGTGGGTGATTTCTTGGATGAGCTGGTCAATGACAATCGACGTCTCAGGGTCGAGGCCAGAGTTGGGTTCGTCGCAGAACAAATACTTTGGATTAAGCACAATGGCGCGGGCGATGGCCACGCGCTTTTGCATTCCGCCTGAGAGTTCCGCGGGGTTTTTGGCGAGGGCCGACTGCGGAATCCGCACGCGATCCAGGCAAAATGCGACCCGCTGGTCTTTTTCGGCCGGAGACATCGTCGAAAAAAAGTCGAGCGGAAGACGCACGTTATCCTCTACACTCAAGCTAGTAAACAGGGCGGATGCCTGAAACACCATACCCATCTCTTGGCGCAGGACCTTACGGTCGCGCTCTTTCATGGCGGTCCAGTCGCGTCCGTCAAGCAGAACCTGACCGGCGTCGGGCTGAATAAGGCCCACGATGGACTTGAGCATGACCGTTTTACCGGAACCGCTCGAACCAATAATGAGGTTGCACTGACCCGGCTTAAGGTCCATATCAATACCCTTGAGGACCTCTTGGTCGCCAAAGGCTTTTTTGATTCCGCGCACCTCGATCACCGCCTACTGAAGCATGACATCCGTGAGGATGTAGTTAAACAAGATTATGCTGAACGACATGGCGACCACCGCCTTGGTGCTGGCTTTACCGACTTCGACGGCTCCGCCTTTGACGTGGTAGCCGTACCAGGCCGAAACTGAACTAATGATGAAGGCAAACACGACCGTTTTGGTCAGCGAATACACCACGTAGTAGGGCTGAAATTCGTCAAAGTAGCCCATCAAAAAGTTGTCGGGATTGACCAAGTGCAGCCAGTCGCCGGCGAGGTAACCGCCAAGCAGTCCCATAAAGATGCTGAAGATGACCAGAATCGGAAAGAAGAGTAGACTGGCGCCAATTTTAGGCAGAACCAAGTAGCTGGCGGGGTTGATGCCCATGACCTGCAGGGCATCCATTTGTTCGGTGACCCGCATGGTTCCGAGCGACGAAGAGATGTTGGAACCCACCTTGCCCGCAAGAATAAGCGACACGATGGTGGGAGCGAATTCGAGCAAGATGCCTTCGCGCACGGCAATTCCGATGTACATGTCGGGAATGAACGGATCGTCGAGGTTGATCGCCGTCTGTATGGTGAGGACTGCGCCCATGAACAGCGAAATGAAGACCACCAGCGGAATGCTGCTCATGCCGAGTAAGTCAACTTCCCTAAAAAACGATTTGAAGTACTCGCGCCACGATTCGGGGCGGCGCAGTACGGCTCCGAGAAAGAGGAAGTAGGACCCAAGTCCGCGTAGAAATCCACTGAGCATCGTGTTCAAAGGTACGCTACCTTAGGGGCATGAAGCGACGAATTTGGATCTTGATGCTCGTGCTGTTCGGCGCCACGGCCGTGGTGTCGTGCGGCGCGGGCCGCGACTGCGACTGCCCGAGCTTTCGCAACTAACCCGCGGTGCTTCCCAACGCTGCCAACGTGTAGCTGCCCAATAACAGCAGTGGAATCGCCAATTGCCCTGCGGCCACTGCGACGAGTCGGCCAACACGAGGCCACATATGCTCGGATTTCTCAGCCACGAGTACCGACACGCCTGTTTGGGCAAGTACCATCCAAATGAGCGGAGAGAGGCTGCGCGGCTCGTAGTCGATCATCCACTCGATTCCGTGTTCGTAGAGGGTGACCCACGTCCACGTCAGGACGGTGTTTATGGGTAAATGAACGAGCCCGCGGCGGGCCCACGCTTGGTTGAGAAGGTGGTTCATAGTCTTCTGTTAGCTGCGGGCAAGTTAGTTCACGTAGTTTTGGGGCCGTGGACGCACTCGACCGAAACTGGCGTCGCCTAGCGGGGCGGATTCCGGCAGCTGCCGAGGCCGACGCAGCGCGCATCGTTCGGGCGTTTCGCGGCGAAATTGTACTGACCCCTCCCCGAGCCAGCAAATGGGGCTCGTACCGTTGGCGTGCGGACCTCGGAGCTAAAATTTTTCTGAACCGAGATCTGCAGCCCGAGGCGATGCTCATTACCCTACTGCACGAACTCGCACATGCCCAAGTGCGAGCCTGGGACGGTTTGGGCTGCGCGCCCCACGGGTCAGAATGGCAGAAGCGCTACCGCGAACTGCTGGCGCCGTTCATCGCGTTGCCCGAGGTGTTCAGTCCTGCGGTGGCTCGTGCGCTCCAGCGCCAGCTCCACAAACCCAAAGCTTCCTGCGGAGCCGCACCCGACCTGCTCCGCGCCCTTCGGGCAGACTCTGACCAACTGCGGGTGGAACAGCTTCCTGAAGGGGCCTGGTTTCGCCTTGCCAACGGAATGGAATTTCGCAAAGGGCCCATGCGCCGCACGCGCTTCGCCTGCATCGAGAAAAAAACAGGCCGTACCTTTGCCGTGCACCCGCTCGCTGAAGCAGTGCGCACCGACGAATGAGTTCAGCCCTCGCCAACCCCAACTTTGAAATTGCCCTGCTGGGCGGCGGTCAGCTCGGCAAAATGTTCCTCGCCGAAGCCCTACGCATGGACGTGGGCGTGCGCGCCCTCGACCCTGACGCCGAAGCGCCCTGCCGCTGGGGGGTGCGCCGATTCGAGGTCGGAGACTTCAAAGACTACCAGACCGTTCTGGACTTTGCCCGCGGCGCCCAGTCGGCCGTCATCGAAATCGAAACGGTCAACGTCGACGCCCTGGCACAGCTCGAATCAGAGGGTGTGGCGTGCTTTCCGCCTTCGTCGGCGCTGCGCATCATCCAAAACAAGGGCGCCCAAAAAGACCACTGGGCCGCGTACGGCATTCCCACCTCGGACTTTGAGCGGTTCGAGAGCGTCGGCGCGTTGAAGGCTGCCGTCGCCGAGGGGCGTTGGACCCTTCCCTTCGTTTGGAAGGTGGCCCAAGGCGGCTACGACGGATTTGGCGTCAGCGTGCTGCGCCGCCCCGAAGACCTCGAAGCGCTGCCCGACCAGCCTTGCGTCGCAGAGGCCCTCGTCGAAATCACCGAAGAAATCGGAGTCATCGTCGCCCGCCACCCTGACGGCAGTACGGCGGTGTTTCCGCCGGTTGCCATGGAGTTTCACCCCGTCGCCAACCAGGTTGAGTTTGTGGTCTGCCCCGCCCCGCTTCCCGCCGAGGCTTTGGCCGAGGCCGAGCAGTTGGCGCTTCGCGTGGCTACTTCACTTGGAATCTTTGGCCTTCTCGCCGTCGAACTCTTCTACACCCGCGACGGGAAATGGCTCGTGAACGAGGTAGCCCCCCGCCCCCACAATTCCGGCCACCTCAGCATTGAAGGCTGCGAAACCTCGCAGTTCGAGCAGCTGCTTCGCTGCGCTACTGGGCTTCCACTCGGTTCTACGGCGCTTCGCCAGCCCACGGTCATGGCCAATGTGGTCGGAGCCGAAGGGCACCGCGGCCCCGTCGCCTACGAGGGACTGGACCGCGCATTGACGGTTCCGGGTGCCCACCTGCACTTGTACGGAAAAACACAAACCCGCCCCTTTCGCAAACTCGGCCACTGGACGGCCGTCGGCCACAGTGTCGACGAAGCGCGCAACCGTGCAGCCGCCGCCCGCGACGCCCTAACCGCCGTGTCGGCGCAACCTCAAAAGCTATGAGCACGAACACCCCCCAAGTAGGAATCATCATGGGAAGCCAGAGTGACCTCCCCGTCATGCAAGGCGCCGCAGATCTGCTCAAAGAGCTCGGAATCAGCTACGAAATCACGGTCGTTTCGGCCCACCGCACCCCCGTCCGCATGCTCGAATACGCCCAGCAGGCCGCCGACCGCGGAATCC
>JBIPMA010000082.1:0-5692 GCA_044369335.1 Schleiferiaceae bacterium
CTATTTTGCCAACAACGTGGCCTTCCAATCCTGGAACGTAAGCGCGCAGTTTCCCTTGTTTACCTCGGGGCGCCGCATTTTTAAAGCACAAGAAAGTCGCCTGAAAGTAGCCCAGCTCGACGCCCTACTTGCACAGACTCGCAGCGCGGTCACAGTGCAGCACCTTCAGGCTAAAGCAGAGTTTGAAAACGCCTTAACGTCCTACCGCCTACAGTTTGACAATGTGGCGCTGGCCAAGCGCCTTCGCGACAAAGCGCGAATCAAGTTCTTGGAAGGCGTTGCGAGCAGCCTAGAATACAGCCAAGCTGAAACTCAGTACCAGCAAACGGTCGCGGCAATGCTCGCGAGCGCCAACGAAACCCTCAACAAACGCATCGCCCTTGAAAAAGTCTTGGGAATGTACAACACCTCGAAGCCCGAATAAATCATGAAGAAGACCCAACTCCTCGTTGCCGTTTCTGCCGCTGCAGTTTTGGCATCTTGCGGATCTAAGGAATCCGCCAAAGGTGACGCCGCGAAGCTGAACAACCAGCGCGACTCACTAACTGCCATTATTACCAAAGCTGAAGGTGAATTGGCCGAAATCGACCTGCAGCTCGCGGTGCTCGACAGTTCCGCACAGTGGAATACGGTAACCTTAATTCAAGCGGGCGCCGGTCAGTTCCAGCACGACTTCAATGTGTACGGCACTGTAAAGTCCGACCAGAGTGTGACACTATATCCCGAAAGCGCTGGCCGCATTCAGCGCGTCGTGGTACGGGCAGGTCAAAAAGTGAGCGCCGGACAAGTACTTGTAGAGCTCGACAACAGCGTAGTTCAATCGAGCCTTGCCGAGATTAAAACCCAGCTCGACCTGGCCCAGACGCTGTTTGACAAGCAAAAGCGCCTTTGGGATCAGGGCATTGGCAGCGAGATCCAGTTCCTGCAAGCTAAGACCCAGCTCGAGGGTCTTCAAAAGCGTTTAAGCACTGCCCAAAAGCAAGCCGCAATGTCGACAGTTCGCGCTCCTTTTGCTGGCAGTCTCGATGAAGTGTTTGCCAAGCAAGGTGAGTACGCCGCCCCTGGAATGCCGATAGCTCGCTTGATTAGCACAGGCGGACTTCGCCTCGAGCTTGACGTACCCGAAACCTACATCACCCGTTTGAAGGTTGGCCAAAAAATCGCCCTCGACTTTAATTCGATTGGCGTAAAGACTACTGCCAGCATTAGTCAAGTTGGAGACTTCATCAATCCCGACAGCCGTACGTTTAAGGTGAGTGTGAATTTGCCCTCGAATGGTCAGTACAAACCAAACATGATGGCAAGTGCCCAAGTAGTTGACTATGAATCGAATGGACTGTTGACCCTTCCGAACCGCCTCATCCTTCAAGACACCAAAGGGGCAAACTACACGTACGTCTTTGTTCCCGCCAAGAATGGGCTCGGCAAAGTAGAGCGCCGCGAACTAACCATTGGTGTATCCAACAACGATGCTACCGAAGTTCTGGCCGGACTCAAAGTAGGAGAGCAAGTTGTTGACCGCGGAATCCGCAGCGTACAACCTGGCGAAACCGTAAAGTCGGTAACCGAATAACTACTACTTGGACCCCATGTCTGATCCCAATTCACTTTTTCGTCGCTTCCCGCTCGTTGACTGGGCGGTAAGCAACCGCATTACGGTCAGTGTTCTGACCATCATTATCGCGATCGCCGGCTTAGTTGCCTACCGCGCAATGCCTGCTGAAAGCTTCCCCGAAGTTTCGCAACCAACCATTTACATAGGCACACCCTACCCAGGTAACTCGCCGGTCGATATCGAGCGTCTCGTCACCCGTCCTCTAGAAAAAGAGCTGAATACCATCAGTGGGGTAGACAAAATCAAATCGACTTCGGTCCAAGGTTTTTCGTCAATTGAGGTAAAATTTGACTTTAGAGTCGGAGTTGATGAAGCGCTGCGCAAAGTCAAGGACAAAGTTGACGCAGTTCAGGCTTCGCCAGACTTCCCAAAAGACCTCCCCGCAGACCCGAACATTTTTGAGCTCAACATTGCTGAACTTCAGCCAATTATGAACATTAATGTTTCGGGCGAATTCACCGCCGAACAGCTTGAAGACTACGCCGAATACCTTGAAGAAGAGATTGAGGACATTCCGTCGATCGCATCCGTGGATCTTAGAGGAATTGACGACAAAGAAGTCCAGATTGCAGTCGACCACCAAAAAATGGAAGACTTGGATATTAGCTTCAACAGCATAGGTGATGCAATCAAGTACGAAAACATGTCGGTCTCGGGTGGTGACCTCTTAGTCGATGGCTACCGTCGGAACATTCGGGTACTTGGTGAATTTAGGTCGATTCAGGACATTGAAAACATTATTGTCAAACAAGAGAAAGGGGCCATTGTCTACCTACGCGACATTGCGACAGTTGAATTCACGAGCGTAGAGCGAGAGAGTTACGCGCGCGAATTCAAGAACCCCGTCGTATCGCTTGACATTAAAAAGCGATCAGGCGAAAACCTGATTGAAGTTTCTGCCGCCATCAACCAAGTGGTTGCAGATGCCAAAGCGAACTACTTCCCAAAGAACCTTCAGCTTTCGATCACCAACGACCAATCGAGCAGAACCAAAAACCAAGTTGGCGAACTCGAAAACTCGATCATTTTTGGGGTGATCCTCGTAGTCCTCGTACTCACCTTTTTCTTGGGCCTTCGCAACGCCTTGTTTGTGGGTATCGCGATTCCGCTTTCAATGCTCTTGAGCTTCTTGATTCTCAACAGCTTGGGCGTAACACTGAATTTCATGGTGCTCTTCGGTCTCGTACTTGCGCTCGGAATGCTCGTGGACAACGGAATCGTAATTGTGGAAAATATCTATCGTTTCCGTACCCTTGGATACAGTGCTTCTGAAGCATCCAAGCTCGGATCTGGTGAGGTAGCTATGCCGATTATCTCGTCTACAGCCACGACGTTGGCCGCATTTATTCCGCTTGCCCTGTGGCCCGGACTCATTGGCGAGTTCATGAAGTTCTTGCCGTTGACTTTGATCGTGGTTTTAGGGTCTTCGCTCTTCGTGGCTCTCGTGATCAATCCTGCTCTTGCCGCGCGCTACATGAAAATTGAAGCCGACGTGGTGAACCGTCCGAAATGGACGAAAATTGGCTCTGCGCTGACGGTGGTTGGTCTCATACTGAATGTGGCCGTGGGGCTTACCGTACTCGGAAACTTGCTGTTCTGGCCAGGATTTTTGACGCTGCTCTACATCTGGGCGATTGAGCCAATGACCAATCGATTCATGGCCAATGGCTTACCCAAGCTTGAGACCTGGTACGAACGCCAAATTTCATGGGTTTTAGCCAAGAACAACGCATCCAAGACGTTTTGGTCGACCGTGGGTCTTTTTGTGCTCAGCTTTGTGCTGATGGGCATTATTCCGCCCAAAGTGGTGTTCTTCCCTGACAACCAGCCGAATTTGGCCAACATTTATATCGAGATGCCGGTCGGAACCGACATCGAAGAAACCAATAAAATCACGCTGGAGATCGAAGACCAAATTGCCGAGCTGTTGACAGCCTACGAGTACCAGGTGGACGGCAAGCCGTACAATTATATGGTTGAGTCGGTCATTGCTCAAGTCGGCAAGGGAACGAGTGATCCTCGCGAGGGTCCGTCGAATGTCGCGACTCCGCACAAGGCTAAAGTGGTCGTAGCGTTTCGAGAAATGAAGTACCGTATCAACGCTGAAGGTGACCGTGTTGCGAGCTCTGAAGTACTCAACTTGCTGCGCGAAAACATTTCGGCGATACCCGGTGTACTCATCGCGGTCGAAAAAGATCAAAATGGTCCGCCCCAAGGGGCCCCAATCAACATCGAATTGACCGGAAACGACTACGACGAATTACTTACCACCGCCGAAGATATACGCCGTACTCTGGTAAATTCAAGGGTCAAGGGATACGACGAACTCAAGCTCGACGTAGCTGGCGACAAACCCGAATTGCCCATTACCGTGGACCGCGCAAAAGCTCGCAGTCTCGGGGTGAGTACTGGCCAAATCGGAGATGCCTTACGTACGGCCCTGTTTGGTAAGGAAATCAGCAGATTCAAAGACGAAGAGGATGATTATCCCATCAACCTTCGGTTTGCCGATGAGTTTCGCTACAACATTGAAAGCTTGATGAACCAAAAAATAACGTTTCGTGATCAAGGGTCGGGCCGTATCAAGCAGGTTCCGATTAGCACGATTGCAGCTCCGAACAAGACATCAACCTTTACTGCTGTCAAGCGCAATGACTTGAACCGAGTCATCACCGTGTACTCGGGCATTGAAGAGGGTGCAAACGCCAACGCCATTGTTGCTGAGATGCAGCAGGTGCTCAAGAACTACAAGCTTCCAAAAGGTGTAAGCTTGTCGTTTACTGGACAGCAAGAAGAGCAGGCCAAAGAACTTGGCTTCCTTTCAAAAGCTCTGATGATCGCCGTGTTCTTGATCTTCTTGATCATCGTGGGTCAATTCAACTCGGCACGTATTCCATTCCTCATTATGACCACGGTCATCTTGTCCTTCATCGGAGTGTTCCTCGGACTGCTCATTTTTAGAATGGACTTTGTCATCATTATGACCATGATCGGAATTATCTCACTCGCCGGAGTTGTAGTAAACAATGCCATCGTCCTTGCCGACTTTGGAAGCCAGTTAATTGACCGCCGTAAGGCCGAGTTGGGACTTGAAGAGGATGTTCCGCTTCCAGAAGCAGAATTGGCACCGATTCTTTCAGAAGCAGGTAAAACTCGCCTTCGCCCGGTACTATTAACTGCTATTACGACGGTACTCGGACTCATTCCATTGGCTACGGGAATGAACTTGGACTTCTTCACGTTGATTTCAGAAAACAATCCCCACATCTATTTTGGAGGTGATACCGTCGCATTCTGGGGCCCAATTTCGTGGACCGTCATCTTTGGATTGACGTTTGCGACCTTCCTGACGTTGGTGATCATGCCTGTACTGCTCTTCTTAACCGAGCGCAGTCGTTCACGACGCTACTACCGCAAGGTGACCAATTAAACGGATTCGTTCGTTGGGCGAACTGCTCATGGTTTTTGATTCTAATGCGGAAGCGGCCCGAGGGCCGCTTCCGTACTTTTGTGGAGTGATCCCCTTGATGAATGAATGGCGCAGCTGGCCCGTAGCCCGCTGGTCCGAAGTGGCCGAAGCGGCCAAGCAGCACATCCTTTCGAGCACCCGCGACAAAGCGGGGCACATTGCTTCGAGCGTCGGCGCCGCTGAACTCACCGTGGCCCTTCACGGAGTGCTGCGCACGCCTCAGGACCTCCTCATTTGGGACGTCGGCCACCAAGCCTACATCCACAAGGTACTCACCGACCGCGCCGAGCGATTCGCCGCCAACCGCACCGCCAATGGGCCCAGCGGGTTCCCGCGCCGTAGCGAGTCTCCCTTTGACGCGTGGGGCGTCGGCCACTCAAGCACCGCACTTTCGGCGGCCGTGGGCTTTGCCCGCGCCGATCTGGCCCTCGGAACCGAGCGCCACCGCGTAGCGGTGGTCGGCGACGGAGCCATGACCGGCGGAATGATCTTCGAAGCCCTGAACGACGGGGGCGGGTGGGGCGCCGACGTGGTGCTGGTCATCAACGACAACGGAATGGCCATCGAAGAAAACGTCGGCGCCCTGCACCGCGGCGGGCCCGATGCCT
>JBIPMA010000130.1:0-4062 GCA_044369335.1 Schleiferiaceae bacterium
GAGCATCAATACCTATCCTGTGCTCGGAAACCTTTTATTCAAGCTTGTGCGCTCGTCAGGTGGGCTTCGCGAGCGCCTCTGGAAGCTTGCCTACGAAACCTTTCCCAAGGTGCTCCCAGACACTGACTGGTGGTTTATGAACTACGGCTACGAGCCGACGGATGCCGAGAGCTACCAGTTTGGAACCCTCGACGAGCAGCAGTTTCAGTGGCGATCTCGGGCGATGTACCACTACCTCGCGGCACGGGCACATGTATCGGGCAAGGATGTGCTCGAGGTGGGTTCGGGCCGAGGTGGCGGCCTGCGCCACGTCGCCGAAACAATGCACCCGGCTTCGGCGACTGGATTGGATTTTGCCGCCTCGGCGATCGCGTTTTGCCATAAAAACCATTGGGGAACCTCTGCCCACTACCTCGAGGGGAACAGCATGGATATGCCCTTTGGGCCGGATTCATTCGACGTGGTGCTCAACGTGGAATCCTGCCATGCGTACCGGGATCAAGCCCAATTTTTGCGGGAGGTGACACGGGTGCTTCGCCCCGGGGGCAAGCTGCACCTCGTGGACGTCAGAGCGACCTGGAACTGGGACCTGCTCTACCAGTGGCTGACCGAGGCGGGATTGGACCTCATTGAAGACGTTGACATTTCTACGAATGTGGTCACGGCCATTGAGCGCGACGAACCGACCAAAAGGGCGCTGATTAAAAAGCGGGTTCCGTTTTGGCTGCGCGGAATGTTTACCGAGTTTGCCGGAAACGTGGGTTCACAACTCTACGAGCGACTCAAGAACGGCGAAATCCAGTACCGCCGAATCGTGGCCCAGCGCCCGGCTTAACCCCAGAGGTGGTCCTCGCGCAGCGCGATGGCTTCGCCAAAGAACTGCTGGGCAATGGCCTCAAAGCCCGGAGTGTAGTCGCTCACCACAAATTGGTGCGAATCCACCGGAACCGCCGCATCACGAAGTAAGCCTTGGGCTTTAAGGGCCAACGCCACATGCTCTGCCACGATTTGGGGCGTTGAAAGTAACGCAACGTCGCGGCCCATCCGTTGGCCAATTTGTGCGGCCACTATGGGGTAGTGGGTGCAGGCGAGCACGAGGGCATCTACGTCTTCTGCCTCGGTAGGCCGAGCGTACCCATCAATCACGGCATCGAGGATGGGGCCTTGCAAAATGTTTTCTTCAATAACCGGAACCAGTAGCGGTGTCGCCCACGCGCGCACGGCGGCGTCAGGGGCCTGCACCGCGAGTTTGGCCGGAAACACGCCCGACTTGATGGTGGCTTTGGTGCCCCAGATTCCGACCCGATGCACACCCAGGCGCGCCACCTCGGCAACCACAGGATCAATGACGTTAAATACAGGCACGCTCAAGGCATCGACCAAGGCGTCGTAGGCCACCGATGAGGCGGAATTGCACGCGACCACGATGGCTTTAGCTCCAAGGTCTACCAAATGCTGCGCGATGGCTATGCTGTAGCCGCGAATGGCCTCGGGCGACTTGTCTCCGTACGGAAGGTGGGCGGTGTCCCCAAAATAAAGAAGCCGCTCACCCGGAAGGCGATCGGCTAGTGCACGGGCGACGGTTAAACCGCCAACACCTGAATCAAAGAGCCCGATGGGCCCGTCCACCGTGGCGGACATTACTTGGCCAAGTAGGCGCGAACGTCGGCACCGAGGTTCATTCCGCCCTTGGCGAAAATTACCTGGCCCTTGCTTTGTGAGGCATCGAGCACGTACGAAACCTTTTTGGCTTCGGCCACGGCGTTGATGGCGTTCTGCAGTTTTTCGAGCACCGGGGTGATGAGTTCAATCTCTTTTTGCTGAAGCTGGCCCTGTGCGCCCTGCATGTACTCTTGGATGTTGTTGTACATCTCCTGTAGGCGGGTCTGCTCTTGGCGCTGGCGGAGCTCCGTCCACGTCGCTGCATTGGCCTGAAGGGCCTGGGCGCCTTTCTCAAGTTCGGCGTTCATTTCTTTGGCCTCGGCCTCAAACTTGGCTTGCTCGGCCTGAAGGGCCTCTTGGGCTTTTTTGTACTCGGGCATTTGTACCAAAAGACTGTCGACGTTCACGTGAGCGACAATAGACTGGGCGGAAGCTGCGCTGGCAAACATGAGGGCGGCAATGAGAGCGATCTTTTTCATAATGGCAAAGGTAGGGAGTTAAAAGCCAAGCTGCTGCAGGACTTCGTTGGTGATGTCAAGTGATTCGTTGGCATAGACCACTGCGAGGTTGCTGCCTTTGTCAAAGACAAAATCCAACTTCTTGCGGCGTGCTACTTCGCGAATGGCTCCGGCGATTTGGGATTGAATGGGCGCGACCAACTCTTCTCGTTTGGCAAAGAGCGTGCCCTCGGGTGCGAAGTAGCGCATTTGGCGTGCTTTGGCGCTATCAAGTGTATTGCTGATAAGCTTTTGGCGTTCAGCGATCATTCCCGATGTCAAGAGTACGCGCTCGGCCTCTAGTTGGCCGCGCAGGGCGTCCGCGTCGTCAAACAGGGACTGGACCTCGCCGTGGTACTGGTTGTTCAGGCGCTCGACTTCGGCCTGGGCTTGAACGTACATCGGGTGTCGTTTGAGCAGGGCCTGGGTATCTACATATCCCATACGCTGGGCCGAGGCGGCCAGTGAGGCGAAGGTTCCGAGGGCAAAGAGAAGGCGGCGCATCATGACTTAGAACTGCTGGCCAAGAACGAAGTGGGTCTGCCAGCCCGACGGGGTAATTTGCCCGGGCATGGGGTCAAAACCGTGGCCGAGGTCTACGCCCAGCAGTCCGAACATCGGCATGAAGATACGCAGACCAACTCCGGCAGAGCGCTTAAGTTCGAAGGGCTGGTAGTCCTCGAAATTTAGGTAGTTGTTGCCTGCCTCAACGAATCCGAGCACAAAAATTTGGGCAGATGGGTTGGGCGAAATGAGGTAGCGCAGCTCTGAGGTGAACTTGTTGTACAGGGCTCCGCCGCCGTTGGGTGTCAGGCTGAAGTTGGTGTAGCCGCGCAGGCCGATGATTTCGCGGCCGTCGAGCACGAAGTTTTGAAGTCCATCGCCACCCATGTAGAAGCGCTCAAACGGGGGAAGGCCGTAGTCGTTGTTGTAGGATCCGAGGAATCCAAATTCGCCGTAGCTGCGTACCACCAAATTTTTGGCAAGCTGCACGTAGTAGTCGCCTGAGAACTTGAACTTGTAGTACTCGATAAACTTATACTTCTCGTTGGCGGACAGCTTGCTGTAGTCGCGTCCGTCAAGCAATGAAATAGGGGGCGTAGCCTCGACGTTGAACGAAAGACTTGATCCGCGTGTCGGGAAGATTGGCAGGTCGCGGTTGTCGCGGCGCAGCGTGAAGTTGTAGGCAATTGAATTGGCGATGCCAGAAGTGAACATGCCCGTCCCGAAGGGGTAATTGTTGATGTCAAATCGGCGGTAGTCGATCGCGTGGTAGAGCGTGAAGTAGTCGTCAGGCCACTTTAAGCGCAGGCCTTGTCCTAGGGTCACCCCGGTGATGTTGATGCGCTGGGCGGTGCTGTCGGTGCGCCCCGACATGTTCATGCGGTTGTGGTAGGCCGTGAACGTGACTGAATTGGGCTTCTTGCCACCTAGCCAGGGCTCAGTAAAGCTGAAGTTGTAGGACGAGAAAAAGGTTCCGTTGCTCTGAGCCCGAATGTTGATGGTCTGGCCGTCGCCCGACGGAAGCGGACGCCATGCCTTCTTATTAAAGAGGTTGCGCGCACTGAAGTTGTTGAAGTTGAGACCGGCGGTTCCGATGACCATGTTGGCGCCCCATCCGCCCTGAAGTTCGAGCTGGCTGGTGGACTGCTCTGAAACGGTGTACTCGAGGTCCACGGTTCCGGTCATCGGGTCGGGGTTGGGCGTAATGTTGATCGAGCGCGGATCAAAGTACCCGAGCTGGCCCAGTTCGCGAATGGTGCGTTGGATGTCGGCTTTTGAAAACAGGTCTCCGGGGCGGGTGCGGATTTCGCGGTAAATCACGTGGTCGTTGGTGCGGTCGTTGCCCATTACGGTCACCTTGCGCACGGTGGCCGGACGGCCTTCGCGAATGCGGATTTCG
>JBIPMA010000091.1:0-5138 GCA_044369335.1 Schleiferiaceae bacterium
CACCTTGCCGGGGGTGAGCTTGGCCACGTCGTTGCTCGTCACGGAATTCAAAAACGCCGTGGCATCTGCCCCTTCGACCCAGAATTCGCCCATGTGCGACACGTCGAACATTCCGACCTTTTGGCGCACCACGTGGTGCTCGTGGCTCACGCCGGCGTACTGCACGGGCATTTCGTATCCGGCGAACGGAACCATTTTAGCGCCAAGCGCAACGTGCTGGTCGTACAGGGGGGTCTTTTTGAGCTGTTCCATAGAAAATTGGTGCGGAGCGGGTTAGCCGTGCACGTATTGAGGGTTGGTAAAGGTGGCGACAACGGTCGCCTCGTAGGCAAGAAGTTCCTTCCAGAGGCGGTCTACCTCGGCGCGGTCGCCGTACTGGCGCGCAAACTTCAAGAACATCGTGTAGTGGTTGGCCTCAGAGGCCATCAAGCGGCCGTAGAACGTGGCCAATTCGGCGTCCTGCACCGATTCACTGAGCACGCGAAAGCGCTCGCAGCTTCGAGCTTCGATCAAGGCTGCAATCAATAGGCGGTGCACCAATCGCTTCATGCGGTCGCCGTGGGGCGCAAAAAACTTCGTGATTGCCGCGACGTACTCGTCTTTGCGCTCACGCCCAAGCGTCATTCCTCGCTCTAAAATGCGCTTGTGCACCATTTCAAAATGGCTCATTTCTTCGCGGGCAAGCGCAGCCATCTCGGTGACGAGGTCGCTCAGCTCTGGGTAGGTAATCATGAGCGAAATCGCTGTAGATGCGGCCTTTTGCTCGCAGTACGCATGGTCGGTCAAGATGTCGCTCAGGTGCATTTCGGCAGCAGACGCCCAGCGCGGATCAGTTGGAAGTTGAAGCCCTAGCATAATCAAGCGCAAAAGTACGCCCGAGAAGACCGATCTTCGGGCTATGATCAAGCACTGGAGGTGGTGGATTACCCTCGTGGTTGTGACCTTGGTAGTGGGGTCGCCCAACCCCGCTGTCGAACTCGAGCGAACCGCTGACTGGACCGAGGTTTGGATGGAAGGGCCGGTTCGGGCGGTTGTGGTTCCGGACTTTGGTGTGATGCACGTTCGCGACGGCAAGATTGAGGGTTACGACGTCCAGATTTTAGAGATGTGGTCGCGCGCCACGGGCCACCCGATTCACTGGACTTATGTGGCGAGTGTCGCCGAAGCCCTTGAGGCCGTGCGCAGCGGGCAGGCGGATGTGGCCCTTGGACCGATTCCGTCTGAAGCCCTTGGTGACCTGCAGCCCACTGCTGCGGTGAGGCGGTTTACGTGGGTGCGGGTTGGCCCTGAGGGCGCCACCATGGTACCGAATGGATATCCAAAACCGCTTTGGATGCTTCAAGCCGACAGCCTGTCCCTTCAGGTCGCGCAGAGTCCCATGTTTCGGTTTGCGGATCCGGATTCCGTCGGATGGCTGATGCCAAAGTATGTGGCCGAAAGCTATGGCACGCGCGGAACCCCCATTGCAAAGGGCAGCATGCACTGGGCCGTGCGACCCGGTGACAGCCTGCTGACCGCCGAGCTCAACAGCCACCTGCGAAGCCGAAAGGTGAAGCGCACGCTCGGTGCGTGGTCACGTCAATCTGCTCCCCGTCGCGACACTTCACTGTCCCGGTTTGACGCACAGCTTACGGGCCACGACCACTGGGATCGGGCCACGCTCACCGCGCTGATTTTTACTGAAAGTCGCTTCAACACAGGAATTGTTTCTCCCGCCGGAGCCACGGGTCTTATGCAGCTTATCCCGTCAACTGCCGAGCGCATGAACCGCGGACCTGTGGACCTAACCGACCCAAAGCAAAACATCAAAGTGGGCTTGCGCTACCTGCGCTACCTGGACTTGTTTTGGCACGACCGAGGGGTTCCGCCTGAGGAACGGCTGCCATTTGTTATGGCTTCGTACAATACGGGGCCCGCGCCTGTGGAACGTGCACAAAAAAAAGCGGCCAAAGAGGGATACGACCCGTTGATTTGGTTCGGAAACGTCGACCAGATTGCCCGAGGACCAGGGTCGCACTACGCCCGAAAGACGGCCTACCTAAGCCGCCAATACCGAGGGTACTTGAGCGCACTGCGTCAGGCAGCCCGAGCGGCCACGACGAGCCCAGCTGCTAAAACTGAAAGTAAATAAACGGCTGGCTTTCGGCTGCCATAAACTGGTAGCCGACAAGGACCCCAACCACCGCTGCCGCAAGCAACCATGCGGGATTCAGAGACGAAAAAGCGGTCCGGTAGCGTTCCTTGAGCTGCTCCGGGATCCAGTGAATTCCAAAACCGATAGCCAGTACCAACGCGGGGCGCCACCATGCAACAAGCATCGCCAACGAAGGCGGAACCGCCCATCCCGTGGTCAGTTGATCCAGCATCGCCATGGCCGTGTCCCAGTCAGGAGCACGGAACCAAATGCGCGTAAATGTGATGAACAACAGGGTTACAAGCACTCCTAGGGCCTTCAGTGGCCAGTTGCTCACAGAATACGGCCGGATTCGGGACCACTGCTTGTAGGCCACCAAGCCAAGGCCGTTGAGCCCGCCCCACACGACAAAATTCCAAGAGGCTCCGTGCCATAAGCCTCCGAGCAGCATAGTCAGTAAGAGGTTGACGTTGGTGTTGAACCCGCGGCGAAACGCCGGCAAAAACTGATAGAGCAGCAAGAACACCAGGACCGTCGCAGCAAGACCGTATGAAACCACCGAAGTAGGCGCCCACCAAGCAAGGCCGAACAGTCCTGCAAAAATGAGGATGTAGCTCGCGACGGAACCGCTGCGGTTTCCGCCCAACGGAATGTAGAGGTAGTCCTTGAGCCAGCTCGAGAGGGACATGTGCCAGCGCTTCCAAAATTCAGCGACACTTTGAGCCTTGTACGGTGAGTTGAAGTTTTTGGTTAGGGTGAAGCCCATCCAAAGTGAGATTCCGATGGCAATGTCGGTGTAGCCGCTGAAGTCGGCATAGACCTGCATCGTGTATGCGAGCAGACCGAGTGCGTTCTCCCAGCCCGTATACAATGTCGGTTGGCTAAAGATTCGGTCGGCGAGGTGTACCGCCAGAAAGTCCGCCAAAATAACTTTTTTGAGGAATCCGTTCAGGACCCAGAACATACCCAAGCCAAATTGGCTTCGGGTCACTGAATAAGGCTGGTAGAGCTGTGGCACGAACTCGCTTGCCCGCACAATGGGCCCGGCCACGAGCTGAGGAAAGAAACTCACATAGAACGCAAAGTCGGTGAAGCGGCGAACGGGCTCAAGGTTTCGCCGGTACACATCTACGGTGTAGCTAAGGCACTGAAACGTATAAAACGAGATGCCGACAGGGAGCAGGATAACGTCCTCAACAAAGTTGGTACCCAGCTGGCCGTTTGCCCAACCCGCCCAAAACGGCGTAGGCGACCACGACATGCCCGTGAGGTCGTTCCATACTTCGGCCGCAAAGTAGGCGTACTTAAAAAAGAAGAGGACGCCCAAGTTGCTGACGATGCTGATCGCGAGTAGCAGCTTGCGTAGGATGCTCCTCTGGGTGCGGTGCAGCGCATGCCCCACCCCAAAGTCAACGGCGGTCGTAAAAATGAGCAGTACCACATACCACTGGCTGGTGTGGTAGTAAAAAAACCAGCTCGCCAGCATGAGGTAGGCGTTGCGCAGGGCCAATCGGCGTTCGAGGCCAGCAAACCCCACGAGAACTAACGCAAAGAAGATCCAGAACCCCAGTTCCAGAAACGTCCAGGGGCGGCTCGCCTCGGCGTAGAGCAGGGATTTCAGGGCGTCTACCATGCGGTCGATTCTTGGTGGCGAAGGTAGGCCTTGGTGAACGCGCTGGCGAACCAGTCCGCGTGCGCTTGGTAGCCGATTTGACTGAGGTGGATTCCGTCTGGTCGCGCCCAGTCGTTGGCCATCCAACGGCGCACCGACCCGTATCCGCCCATTAGGGCAAAAAAGTCAAACACCGCCCCGTGGTGCTTGGCTGCAAGGCGAAGCATAGATCGCTGAACGAGTATGCCGTGCGGATTGTTGACGCCTTTGTAGAGCGCATCATTGTTGGTAAGCCAAATAAACTGAGCGTGGGGATTGACGCGACGCACGGCATCGACCAGGCTGTCGTAGCGCAGCTCGTAGGCCAGCGTATCGAATTCGCCTCGGTACTTGTGGGCGTCGTTGATTCCGAGGCCAAAAACCACCACATCGGGCGGAAGCTCGCGTAGCTGCGACTCAAAACGCACGGCCTTCAGATAGCTATGGGTTGCCGCACCATTCACACCCACGGCATGGTAGCGCACTCCGTTGGGGTCGGCGGGGCGAAAGAGCACGCCCTCGAGGCTCAACGTGTCGCGTCGCCCTTTGCGCGGTTGCCACTGCACGCGAAGGGTATCGATGGGGCGGTCAAAACGCACTTCGATTCCGTCGGGTCGGCGCAGCACCTCGGCCACTGGGCCTTTGACCGTCGGCGGGTTAATACTGTCGGAATTCGGATAAAAAAGTAGCACTGAAGAGGCCTGCAACGGCAACTCTTTGTGCAGCATGGTGAAGCCCGCTGAATCGCCGGTGAACGCGCGGATTCCCGCAAAGCCCCAAGGCCCACGGTGCTGCGGAACCGAACAGCGTTGCCCCGTCCATGTTCCGTACTTGGTCACCGTGTAGCTGCGCGGATTGTTGGTACCCGCCACAGCAAAAGGATAAAGCCAGCCCACCGAACCGTGAAGATCAGGACTCATGGCGTGCAGCCCGCGGCGCACCGCGTCGGTCAGCATCCCCGCCTGAACGTGCGATCCGCCGATGTGAATGATGTTGAGGCTCCCCCTACCCTCATAGACGAGCGTATCGAGGCGGTTCCACACGCGCTGAAAGGCGGAATCCCCCGCGGGAAACACCAGTTCGGGCGTACCCACCGGCGCAATTTGGGCCCGAAGTGACGCCACCCCGAGCAGTACCGCAACGAAGAACGCGTTAGTTCGCATGCCGTGCGAGTTCGTGTTCGAGCGCAGCGGCCAAGGCCTTGCCGACTTTTTGGGCTCCGTTTGGTGTAAAGTGAATGTGGTCCGAGCCCGCCAACGGCGGATTGCGAGCGACCCAGTCGGTCATGCTCCCTGCGCCGCCCATGAATTCGTAGACGTCAAAAAACGCCGCTCCCTGCACGTGCGCCGCTGC
>JBIPMA010000084.1:0-5525 GCA_044369335.1 Schleiferiaceae bacterium
CCTACACGGCTGGGTACACCTTTATGAGCCCGGTTACGGCCGCACCATCGAATCCGTTTGTGCTAGATCCCAAAACAGGAAACATTACGTTTACGGCGACCAACGTAGAGACATCGGTGATTGCGCTCCGCGTGAATGAGTACCGTTATGATTCGGCCTTTTTTGTGTGGGTTAAAGTTGGTTCGTCAAATCGCGAAATTCAAGTTTCGGTCGCTGGAAACTGTTGGCCTTCAGTAATGGCAGGTGTCGAGCTTGACCCGAGTGCGCCAGGTGTTAACGTGGATGCTCAAGGGCGACAAACTAAGGACTACAATTGTTTGGACTCCTCAGTGACATTACATTTTACCATTGACGTTGAGTGTGTCTCAATATCCCCAGACGGATCAGATTTTCGTTTGACGAATCCTGCAGGCCAACCAATTCCGATTAAAGCGCTCGTGCCGAACTGCGACGTAAACGGCGAGACCTCGACGTTGGAGGTCAAGCTCTTCAAGCCGCTCTCAATGAACGGTGAGTACTACCTCTACTCGAAGGTGGGTAATGACGGTAATACCCTCCTCAACAAGTGCGGAAAGGATATGGACGAGTTCGACACGATTGTCCTTTTAGTGAATGATTGCGTCGACCTTGAGATGGAGCTCACCAACGTGACGATCAACGAAGACAAGCATCCTCACGTATACTGGGATGTGGATACGGCAACATTGCCCCGCTACCTCTTTAATATGTGGCGCGTGTACCGCTCAGACGATGGCGGCTCCACGTACAGCATCGTACACAATAGCACCGATACCAACCTGCGAAATTGGGAGGATGTCAGCATTGATGCCAATATGGTCGACACTCGAGTGCACCGCTACTTCGTTGATGCCATAGTCAACGGATTCGTTCAGCCCTCTACAGACACGGTGAAGAGTATGTGGTTGCGCGGCGACATGACGAATACTTCGTCGATTCCAGTGGTGTGGAATAGCTATAATGCCTGGGACACTGCGCACTACCAAGTGCAGTTTGGTCGCAATCTCAGCGGTTTGCCGGGAGCGTCGTACACGTGGTCAGATTACGGTGCCCGCATGCAGGACACCTTTGCACTCGTTGTGCACCCCAACTTGCCTCCGGGTCAGTACGCCGTGCGCATCAAGTCGTACCGCCATTCTTCGGTTCCGACGTACGCTGTGGATCCGCTACAGGATACCGCCTACTCGAACTGGATTGAGTTTGGTGAGCCGGTTCCGCCGATTCCGCCTATTGATACGGTGATTGTTCCGAACGTAATCACGCCGAATGGAGATGGACGCAACGATTTCTTTGAGATTAGAGGCTTAATGAGCTATACAACTACCCGTGAAGTGATGATTATGAATCGCTACGGAAGGGTAATCTACCGGAATGAGGCCTACGACAACGCCCAGCCATGGGATGGTAAGGACCAGTCAGGTTCGCTGCTCGCTGACGGAGTGTACTTCTACGTAATCAAGTTGTACGACGAGCCAAACGACGCCAACCTCAAGTTGAGTGGGTCGGTAACGATTCTGTCGCACTAAGTTTTGGTTTTGATTTTCGGGCCCCCGACCGCTTTTGCGGCCGGGGGCTCGTTAGTTTTGTAGTGTGGAGCTGAGTGAACACCTCAAGACGCTGCTGCGGACGCTTCCAGAGCGCCCGGGGGTGTACCACCACATCGACAAGGATGGGGTAATTCTGTACATCGGCAAGGCCAAGAACCTGAAGAAGCGGGTGAGTTCCTACTTTCACAAGAGCCACGATTCCGCCCGACTCAGCATGCTGGTGCGCAAGGTCGCCGACATTAAGACCATTGTCACCGAGACCGAGTTTGACGCCCTTCTGCTCGAGAATACACTGATCAAGAAGCACCAGCCGCGCTACAACATCAACCTCAAGGACGGCAAGACCTACCCCTGGGTGTGCATCAAAAAGGAGCGCTTTCCGCGGATTTTTGCCACGCGCCGCCGCATCGAGGACGGCTCAGAGTACTTCGGCCCCTATGCTTCGGTGAAGATGATGTACACGGTACTCGACATCATCAAAGAAGTGTTCACGCTGCGGACCTGCCAGCTGACGATGGACCAGTCGGCCATTGAGTCCGGCAAGTACCGAGCCTGTCTGGAGTTTCACATTAAGCGCTGTTTGGCTCCGTGCGAGGGCCGCCAGGACGAGGGCAGCTACCTAGCTGACGTCCAGGGAGCCCGCCAGCTGCTTCGGGGTGATTTGAAGGCGACGCGCGAGCGGCTGTTTGGCCAGATGATGGCCCACGCCTCCGCCCAAGAGTTTGAGGCCGCCCAGTTTGTCAAGGAGCGCCTCGAGCGCCTCGACGCCTACCAGTCCAAGTCGACGGTGCTGAATCCGGCACTGGGTTCGGTCGACGTCTTTTCGCTGCTGAGCGATGCGGAATACGGCTACGTCAACATGCTGCACATTCGCGACGGAGCAGTGATTCAAAGCTTCACGCTCGAGCTGCGCAAGCGCCTAGAGGAGACGGATGCCGAGTTGATGGCGCTGGGGCTGGCGGAGCTTCGCGAGCGCTTCCCGAGCGAGGCGAAGTTGGTGCTGGTGTCGCACGAGCCTGAGGTGGTTCCGCCCAATGTCGAGGTGGTGGTTCCGCAGCGGGGCGACAAGCGGGCCGCCGTGGAGCTTTCGGAGCGCAACGCCCGCGCCTACCGCGCCGAACGCCTTAAGAATGTGCAGCTGGTCGACCCCGAGCGCCACAGCGACCGCATCATGCGCCAAATGCAAAAGGACTTGCGCCTGCCGTTTGAGCCGCGGCGCATCGAGTGCTTTGACAATTCCAACATCCAGGGTACCAACCCCGTTTCGGCCTGCGTGGTGTTCATTGACGGCAAGCCAGCGAAGTCGGAATACCGCCACTTCAATGTGAAGACGGTCGAAGGCCCCGACGACTTTGCGACGATGAAGGAGGCGCTGACTCGCCGGTACACGCGGGTGCTGAATGAGGGGCTTCCGCTTCCGCAGCTCGTGCTGATCGACGGGGGAAAGGGCCAGCTTTCGGCCGCTGTCGAGGTGTTTGACGAGCTCGGTTTGCGCGGACGTGTGGCGTTGATCGGCATCGCGAAGCGCCTGGAGGAACTGTATTTTCCCGAGGATCCCGTGCCGCTCTACCTCGACAAGCGTTCTGAGACGCTCAAGGTGCTGCAGCAGGCCCGCAACGAGGCGCACCGTTTTGGCATCACGCACCATCGGGCGCGCCGCAGCAAGTCGAGTCTTTCGAGCGCGCTAGACGGAATTCCCGGCGTGGGCCCCGCCACCGTGCAGATCCTGCTCGAAACCTTCAAGTCAGTCGCTGGAATCCGCAAGGCCAAGCCCGAGGCGCTGGTTGCCGCGGTGGGTGCCAAGAAGGCGGACGCGGTGCGGTTGGCGTTGGGGCAAGGTTAGCAAGGTTGGCTGGTTGGCAAGGTTGGCTGGTTGGCTTTTGGCGCTGCGCGCCAGGGCCCCTAGGGCTGCTTCGCAGCTAGGGCCGCTGCGCGGCTCGTAGGTTTCTTGTTTATTGGTTTTGGTGATGCTGGGCAGGGGGTATTCCTCAAACGGATTTTTCGTGCAACGGTCTGATTGTGTGAAATATAGTCGTTTCGAGAATTATGAATAAAAGTAAAATCCGGTTATAACCGGATGGAATTGCTGCGAGGCATGGAGCTAGGGCCACTTTGCTGGGAGCCAACCTTGCCAGCAAGCTAACGAGCCAGCAAGCCAACGAGCTAACGAGCTAACTGGCCGTCCTCAAGGCGAAAAATGGTTTCGGCTCGGTCGATGACGCGCTGGTCGTGGGTGCTGAAAAGGAATGTGGTGCCCTCTTGGCGGTTGAGGTCGTGCATGATTTCGAGGAGGGTTTCGGTACTCTTCGAGTCGAGGTTGGCGGTGGGTTCGTCGGCGAGGACGAGCGAGGGGCGTGAGGCGAGGGCGCGGGCGACGGCGACGCGCTGCTGCTGACCGCCCGAGAGTTGCGAGGGGCGCTGGAGTTCTTTGCCGGTGAGGCCGACGGCGGCGAGGAGCTCGAAGGCACGGTCGCGGCGTTCGCGGACGCCGATGCCTTGGAGTTCCATGACGAAGGCGACGTTTTCCCAGGCGTTGAGGACGGGGACGAGGTTGTAGGCCTGAAAGACGAATCCGATGCGGTGCAGGCGGAATTCGATGGTTTCTCGGTCGGTTAGGGCGGTGATTTCGGTTCCGTTAATCCAGATTTGGCCCGAAGTGACCCGGTCGAGCCCGCCGATGGCGTTGAGCAAGGTGGTTTTGCCGCAGCCTGAGGGGCCGACTAGGGCCGCGAAGGCTCCGCGCTGAAGGTCGAGAGAGACGCCCTGCACAGCATGGACGGGGCCCGCAGAAGATTCGTAGGTTTTGACGACGCGGTCGACGCGCAAAAGGGGTAGGGATGGGGCACTCATAGCACGCGCATACTTTCAATAGGGTTCAACTTCAGGGCCTTACGGGCCGGGTACAGCGAGGACAGCAGGCCGAGGATGGCTACGAGGACCGCGATTGGCAGGTAGTATTCCGGGACGGATACCGGGTAAATGGTGGAGTGCAGTCCGAATTCGGCGAGGCCTTTGTCGACGCCGTCGATGGTGATTCCGGTGCGGCTCGTGACGGCGATGGTGACGTGGCCGAGCAGCAGTCCGATGGGCATTCCGGCGAAGCTTAGGAGCAGCGTTTCCCAGACCACAAGGTGAAAGACTTTGCGGCGGGTGAGCCCGATGGCCATGAGCATTCCGAGTTCGCGGGTGCGCTCGAGGATGGCCATGAGCATGGTGTTTAAGATTCCGAAGGCCATGGCAAAGAGAATGACGGCCATGAACAGCAGCAGCGACTGGGCCAGCACTTCGTCGGCGTAGCTGAGGTCGGGACTGATTCCGCGCCAGGTGCGTACGATGGCGGAACCGGGTTCGGCCACAGCCCCCTGAAGTGCGGCCACGGTGGCGTCGAGCGAGTCGAGGTTTTGCACCCGGAAGTGAATTTGGTGCACCGCGCCACGGGCCATCGCGAGGCTGTCGCCGCCCAAAACTTCGGGAGCGAGCGCAGCGAGCGGGGCATAGACTTGGACGCCCTCGATCAGGTTGCTGACTCCGTCGTAAATGCCTTCGACGCTAAAGAGGACGGTGTGGATTTCGCCGCGAACGTCTTGAAAAGAGAGCACGACGCGGTCGCCAAGTCCTGCACCGAGCTGGTCGGCGAGCTTTTGGCCGAGGGTAATTCCTTCGGAACTCAAATCGCCCGCTACCACATTGCGCGGAGCCGTAAATACGCGGGATTCGCGCTCGGGATCGATGGCGAGGATCTGGACGGGGGCCGAAGCAGCCCCGGCCTGAAGCACCGCCATTAGGACGAGGCGCTCGGACCAGGATTCCACTTCAGGGTTGGCGTCCAAGGCCGCGGTCCACTGAGCGGGCTGGGCAAGGAGTGCCTGGACTTCTTGGTTGGCGACAAAGTTGGAATCGGTGATTTGAGCATGGCCCACGTAGTCGTCGAGGGCGGCCGCGGTTCGGGCGTCGTTGACG
>JBIPMA010000085.1:0-5401 GCA_044369335.1 Schleiferiaceae bacterium
GAAGAGCGCACTGAGTTCCGCCCCCAGGGCACCGGACGACTGCTGTACGATGCCCAGAGCGCGGTTACGCTTACCTACGCGCAGCAGCTAACCGAACAGTTTCAAATGGGTGTGACACTTAAAGCGTTAAACGAATCCTACAGTGCAGGTTACCAGGGATGGGGCGCTGCAGCCGACATCGGGTTTCAGTACCACCTTGAACAAGAGGGACTTCGCTTCGCAGTAGTGCTGCGCAACTTCGGCGCTCCCGTGTCACTGAAGGGCTCGTACTGGGCCGTGGTCTACAACCGCGACTCGCTGTCGGCCCTGGAATCCGCCAACTTGCCCACCGAATTTGCCATCGGAATCCACTATAGAGCGTGGGAACGCGGCAAGCACCACCTCGATGTAGCCGCACAACTCGTGCACCCCAACGACAACGCCGAGAACTACCGTGCGGGCCTCGAATACCGATTCGCGGACCAGCTCTTTGTGCGCAGCGGAATCCTACTCAACCAATCCGGCCAGCCCTTCCCGACCCTCGGTCTGGGCGTGGCCCAAACGGTTGCAGGCGCTCGTGCCACCGTCGACCTCAGCGTCCAACCCACAGCTGGAATGGGCACGTGGACCGCACTGAGCCTCACCCTTCAACCTGCTGCCCGATGAAGTACTGGACGTTAGCCCTCGGCCTGTTGGCCCTCAGCATGACCGGCTGCGAGGACTACTTTGGATCCAAAACGGACCTTGACTTTATCGAGGTTCCGAACTACGGAATCCGCGAAATCGCCTACGTTCCGATTCAGCCCGCCTTTGACGGTTTTGTGCATCCGACCGACCTCTGCATCGGATTCGACGAACTCATTTATGTGGTCGATGCCGGAACCCAAGAAATCATCTGCCTCGACGAATCGGGTGCGGAACAGGGTCGATTCAGCGTTCCGGGCGTCAAAACGGTACGTCAGGACCGCCGCCTCGACCTGCTAGCCATCGGAACCCACGACACCACCATCAACGGAGTAGCGTACACGCTTCCGGCCATTTACCGCATCAACCAAACGGCGCCAAACGGCTACGGCCTCAGCTACGCACAAATCACACACAAAACGGTGCACCCGTTCTACTTCAAATCCACATTTTCAACGGGTGACGCCAACGCCGAATTCGGCCAAATTGCCGTGCTCGCTAGCGCCGACCCCGCGCTCAACAACCGCTACTACGTCACGCGCCGAGGCGGAATCAGCAACAACGCCAACCAAGGCCCCGACCAAGCGGTGGTTCTGTTCGACGCTCAAGACCAGTACGTATCGCCCGTCAGCGTTACCACTTCGGCCGGACTCTTCACCAACTACTTCAAGCAACCCCAAGGCATTGTGAGCTTTGCCCAGCCGCCCCAGTTCACCGCACGCGCCGGAGACGACTTTTGGTTCACCGTCTTGGACGCCAACCAAGAACTCAAAGTTCAGCAAATCAGCCTGGTAGAAACTCCCTTCGGAGCCGACTACAAACCCGTCGTCAGCGTACCCAACCCCGACCGCACCGACCGATGGATCGGCCAGCCCGGCCTTTTTACACGCCCTGTGGGCATCGCCATGGCCGGCGACCAGAGCCGCTACCTCTTTGTCGTCGACGAAGCCAAAGACTCAGTCTACCAATTCACAGCCAACGGGTTAGAGGGCATTCCTCCGCCCCCCGCGAGCGGCGAAACCCGCTACGCCAAAGTCTCGTTTGGAGGCCGCGGAACCGGTCCCATGCAGTTTAATGGCCCCGTAGCAGTCGGGTACTGGCGCCAAATCCTCTATGTTGTCGATGCCGGTAATGGCCGCGTCAGTCGGTTTAAGAACACGTTGGACTTTGAATAACGTTCGCGTAACACCCACCAAGAATCTCACAACTACCTTTGCACAACCATTTAAGTTGATCATCATGAAGCACTTTTACGCACTCATTCTCGCGGTTCTCGGCCTAAGCGCCTCCGCAACCAACCACCAAGTACAGGTGGGTTCGAACTTTTTCAGCCCTGCAGCCCTGTACATTTCAGCGGGTGATACCGTCACTTGGACTCAGGTTAGCGGAACCCACAACGTGAATGGTTCAACCGCGACATTCTCTGGCAATCCCGTCAGCTTTGGCAACGGTGCTCCCGCTGGCGGAACCTGGACGTACAGCTTCGTCTTCACGACGATAGGCACCTACGCATACCAGTGCGATCCCCACGCAATCATGATGATTGGAAGCATTACGGTGACCGCACCTTGTGCCGACCTTTTCTTCTCTGAATACCTCGAAGGAAGCAGCAATAACAAGGCACTCGAAATCTACAATCCGACCAACGCGCCCATCAACCTGTCTACATACAGTGTCAAAGCGTACAACAACGGCGGCACCACAGTTTCAAATAGCCTTACGCTGCCCAACAAAACTCTGGCTGCTCACGACGTATATGTCATTGCGAACTCGCAAGCCGTTGCGGCAATTCTGGGTGTTTCGGATACGACTTCAACCGTGACCTTTTTCAACGGCGACGACGCGGTGGTCCTCTTCAAAGGCACCGATACGCTCGACATAATTGGTAAAGTTGGTAACGACCCCGGAACCAACTGGGTTGTCGGCACTGGCGCCACCTCTGAATTCACACTGGTTCGAAAGGTTGGTGTGAATAAGGGCCAACGTCGCTGGAACATCGGTGCAACTGAATGGAACGTATTTCCCCAAAATACCGCAACCTACTTGGGAAGCCATACTTCGAACTGTGCAAGCGGCGGCGGTGGCGGCGGAACCACTCCCGGCCTTCGCCCCATCGGTACCCTTCGCGGCGTCAACGCCAACGGAGTTGCGGACTCACTTAACGCACTAGTTCGCATCACCGGTGTCGTAACATCGATTGACTTTGACGGCAACACCGGCTACAGCTTCCACATTCAAGACGCTACTGGTGGAATCAGTGTCTTCAGATCAACCGACCTTCCCAACTACACCAGCCCACTTCGCGGTGACTCACTCTACATTCGTGGCGTTATCGGCCAGTTCAACGGCCTCACGCAAATCGTTCCTGACTCAATTATCGTATGGGGGACGAACAAGCCATTACCCGCACCATTGGTGATCACAGCCATGGACGAAACCAACGAAGGTGAACTCGTGCGCATGAACAACATGACCGCCACTACATGGCCTGCTACATGGACCGGTTCCGGCCAAAACGCCACCATCAGCGACGGAACTAACAGCTTTACCCTTCGCATCGACGCTGACTGCAACCTCTTTGGCAAGCCCCAGCCGAGCGGACTCATTGACGTTCTTGGCGTCGTTGGCCAATTTGACAATAGTTCGCCATTCACATCTGGCTACCAGCTCTTCCCGCGCGACACCAACGACATCATCCCGGTAGTTGCTTCGAGCCCTACGGTACGCTTTGTCGGAGGTTCCGCCACCGTCCTTGAAGGCAACGTCAGCCACACCATCAAGATGAGCGTGCAGCCCCACTTGATGGCCGCTGGCAGCGTGACCGTTACCGCGACGCCAGGAGCTGGTTTTGTCCTCGGAACCGACGCCACCACCACTCCCGCCCTCAGCGGAACGACCATGACGCTTCCCGTAGCCGCCATGGCTGACACCATCAGCTTCGTGGTCAACGTACTTGACGACAGCAACATCGAGGGCAACGAAAACCTGCTCTTTACTCTTACTGCGTCATCGAGCGGCCTAGCCATCGGCGCTCCGTCGACCTTCACCTTCACGATTGCCGACAACGACGTCTACATTCCAATGTACTCGATTCCGCAGGTGAAAGGCGTGAATGCCAGCTTTATTCCTGACTCGCTCAACGTCATGTGCAAACTGCAGGGCACCGTACTGGGCGTGAACACCCAGACCTTCGCCTCGACCGGCAACGTCGCCTTCACCATTCACGACGGTAGCGTGGGATTCGGCGTCTTTGGTGCCGGCAACAAAAACCTCGGCTACACGGTCAACCAGGGTGACGTGGTTCGCATCATCGGAACCATCGGCCACTTCAACGGCCTTGCCCAGATCAACGCCGACTCGATCGTTGTTGTCAGTACCAACGCCACGCTTCCTGCTCCAGTAGTGATCACTGCCCTTGACGAGAGCACCGAAAGCCAGCTCATCCGGATGAACGACGTAACCGTCGTCAACCCTGCGCAGTGGACGAACGCCGGATCAGGATTCACCGTCGACGTTACGGACGGAGTAAACACCATCCAACTCCGCATTGACGCCGACGTGGCCGACGTGTACAACGCTCCCTGCCCTGTCGGAACGTTTGACGTGGTCGGAATCGGCGGTCAGTTCGACAACAGCGCGCCGCACAACAGCGGCTACCAGTTCCTTCCGCGCTACTTGGCCGACTTCATCTACCCAGTGCCCGTGACCTACGACCTCGCAATTACTGAGGTTATGGCCAACTCAAACGACGCCAACACCGCCGTGAACGGTGACTGGTTTGAAGTCACCAACTACGGCAGCACCGCCGTTGACCTCGCCGGATTCAGCTGGGACGACAACTCGTGGAACGCCGGAACCGTCGTCTTCCCAAGCGTCACCGTTGCTCCAGGCGAAGCCATCGTGGTAGCGCAGATTGACGCCGCCAACGAAGCTGCCTTCCGCGCTACGTGGAACCTCGGCCCGTGGGTTCACGTTCTCGTCAACGAAGACTTTGCCACCGCACAGCCCGCGTTCAGCGCCAACGGCGACGGCGTAGCCCTCTTCGACACCTCTGCCACTCCGATTGAAATCTGCCGCGCCGAGTACAGCGCCGCCCTAGCCGGATTCTCGGCCGAATTCGACACGAACTGCACCTACCTCGGCAACGCAGCAGTAGGCGTACGCGGAGCCTACACGTCAACCGGCGGCGACGTCGGCTCTCCGGGCAACCAGAGCATTGGCCTTGAGGAGCGCAACCTTAGCGTGAAATTGCAACCGAACCCCACCACCGGTTTGGTGACCGTCACCCTACCAAGTGAAGGTGCCTACACGATTGCCGTACAAAACCTCAACGGTCAAACGCTTGCTGCCCAAACTGTTGACGCTTCACGCGCACAAATTGACCTAGGCGGACTCGCTCGTGGCATATACCTTGTAGTAGTACAAAGCGAAGCCGGCCAGTCCACCCAGCGCATCGTGCTGCAGTAAGCGCGGCGGACTTCGAAATCCCAATTGCACCGAACCGCTCCCATCCCCGGGGGCGGTTCTTTTTTTGGGCATAGGGCTATTGCAAAATCTGGCGCTAGTCGTATATTTGCACTCCCCAACGCGAAAGTAGCTCAGTTGGTAGAGCACGACCTTGCCAAGGTCGGGGTCGCGGGTTCGAATCCCGTCTTTCGCTCCAGACAATAACCCGCCCCAACAGGCGGGTTTTTTCATTCCCGCAAGAATTCGGAGACAACCGGATTTTACTTTTTTC
>JBIPMA010000086.1:0-5348 GCA_044369335.1 Schleiferiaceae bacterium
CAAAAATTTCGCCCGGAGCAGTACCCGTAATCGTGTCGGCCGGAACCCGGCTGTCGCTGCACCCAATCCACAAGTACTTGGGCGTCTGAATGCTGGACAGGCGGTTGAAGTAGTTGGGGTCGTCGTAGCGACGGCCTTCAGACCAGGCTTTGTTGGCTAAGAGGAGTTGATCGATGTCGCGCATGGCTATAGTGAGTTAGGACCAGGGTTCGAGAATTTTGGACTGGTGGGCGGCCCGGCGTATGCTCACGCTAACCCCTTTGAGGCCCGCATGTGTGGCGTAGTCGTGAATCACCTCGACGATGTCCGGATCAATGAAGTCGGCTTGGCTGATGTCTACCAACAGGTCGCATCCGCGCGGAAGCTTTTCGAGCGATTCCTTGAGCTTGCCCTTATTGAGAAAGCTGACGTTGCGGCGCAGCTGCAAGATGTAGTTGGTTCCGAGGTTCGTCAGTGAAATGCTGGAGCGAAAGTCGTTGAAGGCGATAAATATGGTCGCAACGAGCAGACCCAAGGCAATGCCCTTGAGCAAGTCGGTCAGCAAAATCGCCACGACGGTGAGCGTAAACGGAACCCACTGCAACACCCCCTGGCGGACCAGCGGGGCAACCACCTTTTTGGGGTGGGTCAGTTTGTAGCCCGTCGCGATCAAGATGGCAGCGAGCGTAGCGAGCGGAATTTGGTTCAGGACGCCCGTCAGGAGCACGACACTCAGGGCCAGAATCACGCCGTGCAAAATGGCGCTCCAGCGGGTTTGGCCCCCAGCCTGGGCATTGACGCTGGTGCGCACGACCACTGAGGTCACGGGCAATCCGCCCAAAAATCCAGAAACCATGTTTCCGGCCCCCTGGGCGAGCAGCTCGCGGTTGGTCGGTGTCACGCGCTTGAGGGTGTCGAGGCGGTCGGCGGCCTCGATGCTCAAAAGGCTTTCGAGGCTGGCAATCAGGGCTAACGTGAGTGCGGTGGCCCAGACGTCTGGCTGGCTGACCGCATCCCAGCGCGGAACCACCCACGACGCCGACGACAGCTGGGGCAACTGAACCCGGTGGTTGGCCGCCACGGCCCAGGTGTCGCCCAAGAGTTGGGGTAGCGCGGTAGCGAGAAGGGTTCCGCCGGCCACGGCGATAAGTGCTGAAGGGATAATACGGCCCAACTTCGTCTTGGCGTAGCCGATCACTTCGGCCAGCTGCAGCCAAAGCAACGCGGCGATTCCAACTGCAGCGGCACCTGGGCTGAGCGCCCCCATAGCGTGAACGAGGGCCGTAAAGGTGTTGTCGTGGTCGGCCTGGTTAAAGCCCTCGTCGCCAAAAAAGTCCGCGTCGTAGCCCACCAGGTGCGGAATCTGCTTCAGAATCAGGATGAGCCCGATGGCCGCCATCATCCCCTTAATCACGGTGTTGGGTACGTAGTGGCCCACCACGCCCAGCTTGAGCAGGCCCATCGCGATTTGCACGACGCCGGCGAGGACGACCGCCACCAAGAAGACTTCGAACGAGCCCAGGTCGCTGATGGCCGCTAAGACGACGGCCGTTAGGCCCGCGGCAGGTCCCGAAACGCTTAAAGGCGACCCACTAAGGGCGCCGATGACTACGCCGCCTACCACGCCGGCGATGATTCCGCTCAGCATGGGGGCGCCAGAGCCCAGGGCGATTCCGAGGCAGAGGGGTAGGGCGACCAAAAAAACCACCAGGGCGGCGGGCAGGTCAGCGTTGAGTTGGGGGCGGAATGTGGGCATAAATATTTTGGATTCCGAAAATAAGCGAATCCGATGGATGTACACGAAATGTTCGGCCGTTGTTTTCGGGCAAAATCCGAGTGAGTTACTTGGTTATAAAAATCTTAAAGTAACTAAGTTGGATTACCTTTGGCCCCCTTTTAAACTCCTCGCCGATGCGTACCAAGTACCAAGACCTTATCGAGCAAACCTTTGAATGGCCCCAGCAAGAATTCTCGACCGAGGACTCTGAGTTACTCTGGCACGACATTCCGGTGATGGAATTAATCAAGCAGTACGGCACGCCGCTTAAGGTGACCTATGTGCCCAAAATTTCTGAACACATTCAAAAGGCCAAGCGCATGTTCAACGTGGCGATGGCCAAGGTTGACTATCAGTCCGACTACCATTTTTGCTACTGCACCAAGTCTTCGCACTTTCAGTTTGTACTCGAAGAGGCCCTCAGAAACGACATCCACCTCGAGACGTCGTCGGCGTTTGATATCAACTTGATTGAGACCCTTGAAGAAGAGGGACGCATCACCAAAGACCAGTTCGTTGTGTGCAACGGCTACAAGCGCGCCCAATACACTGAGAATATTGCGCGCCTAATCAACAACGGCTGGACGAGCGTGATTCCGGTTTTGGACAACCGCGAAGAGCTCGACTTGCTCATGGAACAGGTCAATCCAGAGAACGCACATCCGGTCAAAGTAGGTATACGTATCGCAGCTGAAGAGGAGCCCAAGTTCGAATTCTACACCTCCCGCTTGGGGATTGGCTACAAGGAAGTGGTTCCGATGTTCAAGAACTACATCCAAAACATTCCGAACGTCGAGCTGAAGATGCTGCACTTCTTCATCAATACAGGCATCAACGACACCGCCTACTACTGGAACGAGCTCAACAAAGCCGTGCGCGTGTACATCCAGCTCAAGAAGATTTGCCCGTCGCTCGACTCCCTGAACATCGGTGGCGGATTCCCGATCAAGAACAGCTTGTCGTTCGCCTACGACTACGAGTACATGGCCGAGGAGATCATCTCGCAAATCAAACAGATTTGCAACGCCGAGGGCATCGAAGAGCCGCACATCTTTACCGAGTTCGGCAGCTACACGGTGGGCGAGTCGGGCGCGACCTTCTACAGCATCATGGGCGAAAAGAAGCAGAACGACCGCGAGAAGTGGTACATGATCGACTCGAGCTTCATGACCACGCTGCCCGACGCATGGGCGATCAACAAGCGCTTCATCATGCTGGCAATCAACAACTGGGACCACGACTACGAGCGCGTGCTCTTGGGCGGACTCACCTGCGACAGCGATGACTACTACAATTCTGAGCAGCATTCCAACGCGATCTTTTTGCCGAAACTCAAGGCCGACACGCCGCAGTACATCGGGTTCTTTAACACTGGGGCCTACCAAGAGTCGATTGCCGGGTACGGCGGAATCCAGCACTGCCTGATCCCCGCGCCCAAGCACGTCGTCATTAGCCGCGACGCCAACGGAGACTGGAACACCCGCCTGTTCGCTAAGGAGCAGAGCTACAAGTCCATGCTCAAAATTCTCGGCTACTAAGCCTTTAGGAAGCCCCCGAGGCTCCGTACGTTTGTTCAGCAATCTTCTTAATTCCCTTCTGCCATGTCACGCGGACCCATTTCTCAGTTCATCGAAAACCACTATAAGCACTTCAACGCGGCGGCACTCGTCGATGCTGCGAAGGGCTATGAAGCCCACCTGACCGCAGGCGGAAAAATGATGGTCACCCTTGCGGGCGCCATGTCTACCGCAGAGTTGGGCCGCTCGTTTGCCGAAATGATCCGCCAGGGCAAGGTCGACATCATCAGCTGTACCGGTGCCAACCTCGAAGAGGATCTCATGAACTTGGTGGCCCACAGCCACTACGAGCGCGTGCCGCACTACCGCGACCTGACGCCGTCTGAAGAGCGCGACCTACTCGACCGCGGACTCAACCGGGTAACCGACACCTGCATCCCTGAAGAGGAGGCCTTTCGTAAGCTGCAGCACCACATTCACAAAGTGTGGTCTTCCGCCGAGGCCAAGGGCGAGCGCTACTTTCCGCACGAGTACATGTACCAGATGATTCGCCTGCCTGAGTTCGCTGGCGAGTACGACGCCGCGGTGGACCCCGCCAACTCGTGGATGCTGGCCGCCGCCGAGCGCAACCTGCCCATCATTGTTCCGGGTTGGGAAGACAGCACGATGGGCAACATCTTTGCGAGCTATGTCATTAAGAGCGAGCTGAAGGCGAGCACCATGAAGTCGGGCATCGAGTACATGGCCTGGTTGGCCGACTGGTACGTGGCCAACTGCCGCAATCCCAAGAACCCGACCGCCCCGTCAGTGGGCTTCTTCCAGATCGGCGGAGGCATCGCGGGCGACTTCCCGATTTGCGTGGTTCCGATGCTGTACCAAGACATGGAAATGGAGGACATCCCATTCTGGGGCTACTTCTGCCAAATCTCAGATTCGACCACGTCGTACGGCTCGTACAGCGGAGCTGTTCCGAACGAAAAAATCACTTGGGGGAAGCTCGACATTGACACACCAAAATTTATTGTCGAGTCTGATGCTACAATCGTTGCCCCGCTTATGTTTGCGTGGATACTTAAATGGTAATCTACCCCCATGGAAAAGCGACGCATTATCGTTGACTACAAGAACATTACCTCGGAACAGCTCTCGCTGATTACCGACCGTTACCCTGAGGGTTTTGCGCCCGAAGACATGATTTCGTTCAAAAATTCCAAGGGAGAGACCGTGCGTGCGGTTCCGTTGGAGACGAGCGACACCAAATATTTGTTTAAAGTTTCGATCGAAATGGAGCGCCGCATGGAGGCCTTCATGGACGAAGATGACGACAGCGATACCCCAGCCGACGACGATGCGACGCCCGACGAGGACGTCGCAGAGGACCTCGACGACTGATTCGGGCCTCTAGGTTTTTCGAACGTAGCTCCCGCTGCGCGCGGCTACTCGCCCAGACCACATCAACTGGGCCAGGGTGGCTAATATGTCTTCAATGGCTAGTCCCGTGCGCCGCTGAAGTTCTTCTGCGCGCATTGGACTGCTGAGTTGGGCCAGCAAGGCGTCAGCCGTCGGGCCCATGTGGTGGGTGCGCTGCGAACTTGGCACGGAATCCCAATTCATTCCATCCAGCAGCTGTGCGGGGTGCAGTGCGAGTTCGGCGATGTGGTCGGCCACCAAACTCAGGCAGCCCTGACTGTGGACGTCGCTGATACGCCCCGGAAGCGCATACACGCTTCGGTGGTAGCCGTGCGCGACCTTGGCCGTAATCGACGCGCCACTTTTCATCGAAGCCTCGACCACGAGAACCCCATCGCTTAACCCCGCAATGATGCGGTTGCGCCGCGGAAAAAACTCCGCACGCGGAGGCGTTCCAAACGGCCATTCCGAAATCCACGCGCCCCCCTCGAGTAGAATGCGTTCGGCGAGGCGCGCATTGCGCCCTGGGTGGGCCGTCTCGAGCCCGTGTGCCAGTACGGCCCAGGTAATCAGGCCCGACCGCAGGGCCTCTTCGTGGGCGGCTGCGTCGATTCCAAGTGCGAGCCCGCTGACAATACAGGGCTGCGCCAATGCCAGTTCGTGCA
>JBIPMA010000087.1:0-5321 GCA_044369335.1 Schleiferiaceae bacterium
TGCGCACAAAGCTCAAGCCGATCCAGTCCACATTCTCTTCAAGAGCTACCTCGAGGTCGGCCAAGTCTTTTTCGGTCAAGCACGGCAGCGAAACGCGCGTATTGGGCAGGTTCACACCCTTTTTGGACTTCAGGGGTCCGCCCTGAATCGTTTCGGCCACGACCTCATCTACGCCGTTGGTTGACACGACCTTGAGCACGAGTTTGCCGTCGTCGAGCAGTACGTTTTCGCCTACGCGCACGTCGCGCGGAAACTGCGTGTACGTCATGAACACCCGCTCTTTAGTGCCCTCGCACTTCTCGGTGGTGAAGGTCAGTCGGTCGCCTGGAGCCAGTACAGCGCCCTCTTCAACCAAGCCCACACGTAGCTTGGGTCCCTGCAAATCGGCGAGAATGGCGGCATTATGGCCCGTCTCTTTGAGAATTCCGCGTATGCGTCGAATGGTCGCGCGGTGCTCGTCGGCGGCCCCGTGCGAGAAGTTGACGCGAAACACATTTACTCCTGCCTCGAGGAGTTGCTTAAGTACTTCATCAGATGACGATGCGGGCCCTAGGGTCGCAACAATTTTAGTCCGTTTCACAGTTCGGAATCCTTTAGGGGGTCTAATACAAATATGGCGTGCTCGGTCAGCGTAAGGCTTGTGCGGGGGTTGTGGCCAAGCAATCCAGGAACGCCGAGGAGCGTCTGCTGCAAACCTACGATTTCTTGACTACTTAACGGCGGGTCAAACGTTAAAAACGCTTTAATTCCGCGCGGTCGGGCCACAATTACGGCGGAACCCGGATCGGCCTCCATGTCGCCAAACAATCCACCACTCGAAGCTTGTGTCCAGTCGGCGTGGTGCGGCGCGTTCCAAATGAGGCTCGTCGTTCGGAAGCCGTCGCTTCCGCGGTAGAGCGCATGGTGGTAGCGGGCTTCGGGTCGCGAACGCACCAAATCAGCACGTCGCGTCAAATTCCAATCCAAGCAGGTATTTAGGTGAAATACCGTCGCAACCGCGTCCAGTGACGTGGTGAGCGACCAGACCTCGGGCAGGTCCTCATCAACGGCGTCGAGTACGAGGCGCCGAGCCAATTTTTAGGACTTTAGCCGCCGCACGCGAAGCAGCTTCTTCGGCGGATTTTTTGGACTGACCACTGCCACTGGCAACTTCTTCATCATCAACAAAAAAGGCAACCGAAAAGCGATTTCGGTCCTTGCCGTCCTCATCAATTACGTCAAAGCGAAACGTTTTGCGCTGCTTTTGAATGTGTTCAATGAGCAAGCTCTTGTAGCTGATGACTTCGGTTTCGACCTTGTCAAAGTTGACGTAGGGGTCCAGCATTCGGCGATGCACGAAATAGCGTGCGGCGTTCCACCCGCGGTCGATGTATACTGCGCCCACCAGGGCCTCAAGGGTGTTGCCCGGCACTGAAGAGGTTTGGCCTTGGCGTCCGTTGCGGCTTCGGCCCATGTCCATCCACTGCGGAATCCCCATCTTTTCAGCAATGCGGTTAAGGGCCTTACGGCTCACCACCTTGGAACGCATCGAGGTGAGGTAGCCCTCGTCTCCGCCGGGGTACTTTTCGTAGAGGTATTCGGCCATGAGTACGCCGAGCACCGCGTCACCGAGGTACTCAAGCCGTTCGTAGCGCATGTTGGCGCTGCGTTGGCTGGCATCTGTTTTGACTTTACGCCGAAAGGCGGCCAAATAAATTCCGGGGTCGTTGGGCCGCAGGCCCGTCATGCTTCGAATCGCGGCCATAACCGTGCGGTGCTCTGAGGGCACCGTGCGGAACAGGCGAAGAATGGGTTGAAGCATTTAGATCTTCTTGAAAATCACCGAAGCGTTGTGGCCGCCGAACCCAAAGGTGTTCGAAAGAGCGGCACGCACGGTACGCTTTTGGGGCGTTCCGAAGGTGAAATTCAGCTTGGCATCGAGCTCGGGATCGTCCGTGAAGTGGTTGATCGTCGGCGGAACGATGTCGTGGTAGACCGACAGCACCGCAACGGCCGCCTCAGCGGCCCCCGCAGCGCCCAGTAGGTGGCCGGTCATCGACTTGGTCGAACTGATGTTGATTTGGTAGGCGTGGTCGCCAAAGACTTCTTTGATGGCCTTAGACTCAGCTACGTCTCCAAGCGGAGTTGAGGTGCCGTGCACGTTCACGTAGTCGATGTCTTCAGGGTTCATTCCCGCGTCCTCGAGCGCGTTGCGCATCACGTTGCGTGCGCCCAATCCGTCGGGATGCGGAGCCGTGAGGTGGTACGCATCTGCAGACAATCCGCCACCGACAAGTTCGGCGTAGATTTTGGCTCCGCGCGCCTTAGCGTGTTCGTACTCTTCGAGCACCAGTGATGCGGCACCTTCACCGAGGACGAATCCGTCGCGGTCCTTGTCAAAAGGGCGCGAAGCAGTGAGGTAGTCGTCGTTGCGCGTCGAAAGGGCGTGCATGGAGTTGAAACCACCGATTCCGCCCGGAGAAACCGCGGCCTCAGATCCACCGGTAATGATGACATCTGCTTTGCCCAAGCGAATCAGCATTAATCCATCAATGACCGCGTTGGTCGAAGAGGCACAGGCCGAAACCGTGGTGTAGTTGGGTCCGCGGTAGCCGTACTTCATCGAAATGTAGCCGCCACAGATGTCGGCAATCATTTTGGGAATGAAGAAGGGGTTGAAGCGCGGAATCTCACCACCCTTGAAGAAATTGCCGAATTCTTCGGTGAAGGTGTCAAGGCCGCCAATACCCGAACCCCAAATGACGCCTACGCGGTCTTTGTTGGGGTTCGAAGCTTCGAGTCCAGAATCAGCTACGGCCTCCTCAGCAGCGATAAGCCCGAGGTGGGTGCAGCGGTCCATTCGGCGCGCCTCTTTGCGTTCAATAAAGTCTTCGACATTGAGGTCTTTGACCTCGCAGGCAAACTGCGTTTTGTAGTTGGACGCGTCAAAGCGGGTAATCGGTCCCGCCCCGCTGCGGCCCTCGAGGAGGGCCGCCCAAAATGCGGGAGCAGTATTACCGATCGGGGTCAGGGCACCGAGGCCCGTGACTACGACACGTTTTAGTTCCATAGAACGAAATTAGGCCTTGGCGGTCTCGATGTAGGCAATTGCTTGACCTACAGTTTGAATGCCTTCAGCTTGATCGTCAGGAATTTGGATGTCGAATTCTTTTTCGAACTCCATGATGAGCTCAACCGTATCGAGTGAGTCTGCACCCAAGTCGCCAGTGAATGAGGCCTCGGCCGTTACTTCTGACTCGGGAACTCCCAATTTATCTACGATGATGCTTTGAACGCGTGCGGCGATATCCGACATAACCAATGGTTTTGAGTTATTGATGGGTGCAAAGAAAAGCCAATCTTTGGAAATGTGGTGCATTTCACCCGCTACCTTTAGGCCGTGAATTCACCAAAAGTTGCAATCCTCGTTTCGGGCAGCGGAAGCAATGCCGCATCCCTGCTCGATTTTTGGTCCGATGGCCCGGTGCACGCGGTCGGAATTTGGACCAATCGAAAGTCCGCGGGAATTTGGAACCGGCCTCTTAACGTGCCGGTTTATCATTTTGTTCCAGGCGACGACGACGAAAAATTGCTGGACGCATGGCGCGCCGAGGGGGTAACGGCCCTAGTGCTGGCGGGCTACCTCAGGCAGGTTCCGGCGGCGTGGATTCAGGCGTTTGGACCGCGTTGCTACAACATTCACCCGGCGCTGCTGCCGGCCTACGGCGGGCACGGTATGTACGGTCACCACATCCACGAGGCCGTGGTTGCTGCGGGCGAAGCGGAATCGGGACTGAGTATCCACCGAGTGACCGAGCGCTACGACGAGGGCCCCGTGCTCTTTCAAATGCGCACTGCCATTCACCCTGGCGACACCGCTGAACAGGTTGCAGCCCGCATCCTCAAAGGGGAGCATTGGGCCTATCCACGCGTGGTTACGGCGGATCTTCTTGGGTTGCCCCTACCTACTGATTTGCCCGAAGGATGGTCCATGTAGACCTATTTACCGACGGCGCGGCGAAAGGCAACCCGGGACCTGGTGGTTATGGTGCCATTTTGCGCAGCGGCACACACGAAAAAGAACTGAGCGGCGGGTTTTACCACACCACCAACAACCGCATGGAACTTATGGCTGTCATTGTGGGCATTGAGGCCCTCAAGTCGGGCTGTTCGGTGCGCGTAGTGAGCGACAGCAAGTACGTGGTGGACGCTTTCAATTCCCGATGGATTGACGGCTGGAAGCGCCGCGGATGGGCTAAGGTGAAAAATCCGGACCTCTGGAAGCGCCTCCTCAAGGCGATGGAACCCCATACGGTGAAGTTCGAGTGGATCAAAGGCCACAACGACCACCCCGAGAACGAGCGCTGCGACCGCTTGGCCGTAGCAGCCTCACTGAAGCCGACGGAACAGGACTATGGGTTTCAGCCGGAATAGCTTCTGGCTACTGGTTACTAGTTTCTTGTTTCTTGTTTTTTTGGTTTCTTGTTTCTAGTGACTAGTTGCAAGAAACGGGTTACAAGAAACGAGAAACGAGTAACTAGTTGCTAGCTACTAGTTTGTCCGCCACGCTGCGGTCGTTCATCAGGCGCGGAACCTTGTTTTGACCTCCGAGCTTGCCCACCGACTTCATGTAGGTGATGAAGGCGTCGTTCGGCAGGGCGCGCAGCACGCAGTGGCGAAGAATTCCGCCCGAAATCAAATCTTGGTAGTACACGTTTTTGGCCTGAAGGGCGCGGTCGACGGTGGCGGTAAAGGCCTCGAGGTCGGCGGGAGCCTCGTCAAAGGCGACAAACCACTCGTGGTAAGGCAGTCCGCCCTCGCGGGGGCTGACCTGTGGGGCGACGGTGAATTCGCGCACTTTGCCTCCGTGGGCAGCAACGGCCTGCTCTAGGGCGTACTCGACTTCGGATCCGATGACATGCTCGCCAAAGGCCGAGATGAAGTGCTTGATGCGGCCGGTCACGCGAATGCGGTAGGGTGCCGTCGACACGAACTCGACGGTGTCGCCGATGCTGTAGCCCCATAGGCCGGCATTCGTGTGCATGATAAGCGCGTAGTTCACGCCGGTTTGCACTTCGGCGAGGCTGAGGCGGGGCGGATTTTCGTCAAAAAATCGGTCGGACGGAATGAATTCGTAGTAGATTCCGTTGTTGAGCAGCAGCAGCAAATCCTGGCTGTCGGGCTGGTCTTGGTAGGCGATGAAGCCCTCGGACGCCGGGTAGGTTTGCACGATGGGCACCTTGCGGCCAAAGAGCTCTTCGAAGCGGGCGCGGTAGGGCTCGAAGGCGACTCCGCCCGTGACAAAGAGGTCAAGGGTGGGAAACACCTCGCCGATGCTCGAC
>JBIPMA010000227.1:0-5315 GCA_044369335.1 Schleiferiaceae bacterium
TGGCACCGTCCCCCCCTGACCGAAGTACCCCTCACCACCAGGCCCGCAATCGCTCAGGAGTGCGATCGAGGGATGCCAACTCCCATCTACAGACGCCGCCCCGAACACGTACTGGCCAGCCTGCGGCGCCGTAAACCTGTGGAACGTTGCATGATGAATGTCGGGCTGCCAGGGCGGCCCGCCACACGGACCCGGAACGGTCCAAGCCGGAAACGAGAGCAGCGATGCCACCTGCGTCACGCCCAGCGCGAGCGGCTGCGCATTCTCGCAAGTGGGCTGCGCGCCACCAAACGACGCCTGCTGTGCGTGAACCGCTGAAACGAGCGCGAGCGCCGCCGCCGCCACTTGGATGATCTTCTTCATGTCGTGAATGCCTCCCGGAGCGCCCCGGCCCCATCCTCACAGGCTACTTCGGCGTACACGCAAACCGAAGCTGGCCCCCATCGACCCCTGTACGGAACTGTACGGAAGTACGGAGAAACAACTGGCACGAACGGCACGCCGCGGCTACCGTGAAACCGCGTTGGGAACGCCGCAAGGCGGTTTTTCTCACCGCGAGAGGCATTCCGAACGGATTGCCAAGGTGGATGTCGAGGGTTCAAGTCCCTTCACCCGCTCTTCAGACCCCTGGCGTCGCCTGACGCCGGGGGTCTTCGTTTGGCGCCTGCAGTCGCCTGCCCCAGCCTGATTTCGAGCATTTGCGCGTCACCGGGGATCGAGGCCGTTGCGCGGCGGGTGGATGGCGAGCGTGGACGGTTATGGATTGCCGGTGACAGGCGAAGACACGTCTTTGTGCAAACTTTGCGCGAGCCGGTCGGACGAGCCCCAGATTCCTTTGTGCGGAGTTATCCAAGATCGACGATCGCCGGAGCTGCTGCGACGTGCTCGAAGAGGGGCAGCAGGTCCTCGTCGAGGTAGATCGTCTCCGTGAGCCTCGGGTCGGCGTGACGCATCGCAGCCTGGCGGATGTCGCACGGAACACCGATGGTGGCCAGTCGCGCGCGGAACGTCGTGCGGAGGGCATGCACTGCTGATGCTCCTGCTACCCCCGATTGTCCTTGCCCTGAAACCGTGCCATGCCACGTCCCCAAATCCAGGGTGGCACAGTTTCAAAGGCGAAGCCGGCCAGGAATGGCAGATGAGAACCCCAGCCCACAAGCCCAAGAATTGCTTCCGCCACGTTTAAAACAACACCGAGGCAGTGGGCCCTGCTACCAAGGTAGCCCACAGCAACTTCTTGACAGCGTTCGCAACCAGTCTAAATTGAGTGGATATGGATTACTCCGGAGGACGCTGTTTCACAAGCTTGCTGATGGGATTGGCTCTAACGCAGGGGGCGACCGCCAGCGGCTCCGGTGGCCAGCTTGTCTACTGGGGAGAAGGAACGTGGGGTGCGGGCCTCCCGCAGATGCGTTCCGTTCTGCGAACCACGCAAATCGCCTGCGGCGAGTCCCACGCCATTGCGCTGCTTGAAGATGGGTCCATCAACGCATGGGGATCCAATCGTTACGGCCAGCGCGCGATTCCTGCGGGGCTCGGGCCGGCTCGACAAGTGGCATGCGGAGCGAGGCACAGCATCGCGCTTCAACTCGATGGGACGGTGGTTTGCTGGGGAGGCGATGGCTACAACTGGGACGATCACCCGCCGCTCGGAGGAGTTGTCCAGGTCGTGGGGCTTGAGCGCCACACTATCGCGCTCAACTCCGACGGCGTACTGACATGTTGGGGTGCGGGTGGAACCCTGAGGGACATCCCCGCCGATATCGGAACAGTGCGCAAGGTTGGCGGAAGCTGGGGTCATGCGGTGGCCGTGCGAGTGGACGGATCTGTCAGTTGCTGGGGCGAGAACGCAAACGGCCAGTGCAACGTTCCCGCCAAACTTCCCCCGTGCCGAGACGTCGCAGCTTCGGAGAAGCAAACCGTCGTGCTGCTCGAGAACGGGGAGGCTGCCACGTGGGGCTCGCCGACATGGCTACCAGGCGGAGTGGGCGCAGCCACTGCGATCGTGGCTGGCCGCGAAACCTGGCTGACCATCAAGCCGTCCGGGGAAGTCGATTACTGGGGATACTTCAACGGCCCGAGCAACCCAATCATCTCGAACGCCGCATCGATTTCCGCGGGCGCGTTCTTCGGCGCCGTGCTGAAGAAGGATGGAAGCGTGGTGATCTGGGGCGACAATTACGACGGCCAGTGCAATCCACCGCCGCCACTCGGATCGGTGAAGGCCGTCGCGGCATGCAACGAGCTCAGCGCAGCAGCGATTCGATCAGACGGAACGATGGTGTCGTGGGGGCGTCCACTGGGAGGCGAGGAGTACACCATCGGGATCAATGACTTCGTGTCGATCGCAGCAGGCTCCGCGCACATGGCTGCGGTTCGAGAAGGCGGGCAAGTTGTTTGCTGGGGCCGACCCTCTGCGGCAGTTGTGCCGGCTGGACTGCCACCGATCGCGCAGGTTGCGTGCGGAATCCAGCACACGCTGGCCCGCGGCGTGGATGGAAGCGTGGTCGGATGGGGCGACCCCTACTATGGGGCAATCGACGTGCCCGTCGACCTTGGCCCGGCGATCGATATCGATTGCTCGAGCCTTCATTCGATGGCACTCACGGCGGACGGAAAAATCCGCAGTTGGGGCTACGACTGGTCGGGTCCGCCCCCGGGGGATCCGACGGCAATCGACATCGCGACGGGACTGAGCCACTCCCTCGCGCTGTTGACCGATGGCACCATCGTGGTGTGGGGAATGTACAACGCACCCCCTCCAGAACCTGGTCCGTACACCGCGGTTGCCGCCGGCAGTAGCTCCATGCACAGCATCGCTCTTCGTGCGGACGGAACCGTCGTCAGCTGGGGATACTGCGATGTCGGGCAATGCGACACGCCCGCGGGACTGACCGGGGTTACCGCGATTGCCGGCTGCCGCTCGGGGTCCTATGCGATCGTTGGACCCGAGCGAACAAGCTGCACCGGCGGCCCAGATGAATGCGCCGCCACGCTTGCCACCAGCGCCGGGACATGGAACGATCTTCGGTCGTGGGCATGGGATGGATGTGGCGCGCAGGTTCCCGGGCCGAACAGCGCCGTCACACTCAGTGAATACGGATCGGTGGGAGCTGAGTGCGATGCTCAATGTGGCTCGTTGGACATGCCAGCAGGATCGACGCTGCTGGTTCCGATCGACCTCTCCGACAGCACAACGTGGCCGAATCACCGGATCGAGGTTGGAGGTACCGCGCGGCTCGGCGGCAGGATCTGGCTGATTGCCCGTGGCGCCGAGGTGCTCCCGGCCGACCTCCTCGTCCCGGTCATCGACGCAGCGGACTTTGATGGGTTGTTCTCGATCATCGAATCGACCGTACCGCCGCCACCCGGCAAGTTCCTGACGCTCGTGTCATCAACAGGCAGCGGCAGCACGACCTGGTCGCTTGCACTCCGAGATCTCTCGGCGACGCTCTCTCCGGGATCCGGAAACTCGGGAGCGCTCGCGGGCACGGCGGTCACCGCCGAGGCAATGGACCTCGACGGCAATGGCTACGACGATCTTGCGCTCGTCATCGACAACGGCCCAGGCGTACCGGGCCTGCTGCAGGTGATCCTCAACGATGGGGCCGGCAACCTCGGGACTGCGTCGTACATCCGGCAAACTGCAAGCCAGCCAAGGACGATTTCCATCGGACACATTGATGCCGACGGGAAGGAAGATGCAGTCGTCGGAACCCTGTCGGACACCTCGGCGAGGGTCTACCTGAATTCGTTCGGCGGGCCGCAACCGTTCACTAGCTCGACGCAGTTCGCTGTCGGGTCCGCGCCGCTGTCATCGACGGTCCTCCCCTATCCCGAGCCGCGCATCGCGATCGGAACGGCAGCGGGGAACGTGGCCATTTTCGATCCCGCGGCAAGCGCGCCGATCCAGCAAGTGCCGGTGCCCGTGATCCCAACCGCGACTGGACGCCGAGGCAGGACGATCGTGTCGGGTGGCGCCAACATCACCTCGGGCGGGAGCAATCCGGGCGCGACCTCCGGGCAACTTGTCGTGCTGACGCCCGGCACCGATGGAACATACGCGAACACGCAGCAAATCGACGTCCCTGGGAAGCCAACCAACATCGACATCGCTGACATCGACCGAGACGGTTTCGATGACGCAATGACGGCGAACCTTTCCCCTCAGATGGTGGCTTCCGGCACACCGCTTGCGGTTCTGACACTCTTCCGCGGAACGGAAACCGGATTCGGGAATGCCACGCCCATCGCTCCGGATGGCGCTTCGGCGGGACGCGATGTGGCAATGGTCGACCTGAACGACGATGGGATTCGCGACATCGTCTCGGTGCACCAGACCTCGGGCGGGCAGTCTGCCGCAGCCATGATCGCGGTCAGCCAGGACATTGCTGGCGGCCCGCTCACACTTGGACAGCAGAGCCCGATCCCCGCGACGAGTCCGAGTCTCTGCCCCCGCGGCCACATCCTCGGGTCTTACGCAGAAGGGGTGTTCATCATCGATGCAGGCGCGGCCGGCATGCTGCTCACGGGCGGGCCGAACGCCGTGGCCATCCCCTACCGACTCGACGCGCCAGAGTGCACTGGCGATCTTGACGGAAACGGCGTCATTGATGGTGCCGACTTGGGCAGACTCCTTGTGACATGGGGAAGCCCCGGGGATACCACGGACCTTAACCGTGACGGCATAGTCGACGGCGCTGACCTCGGAGTCCTTCTCGTCGGCTGGGGGCCGTGCCCGAACTGACTGACAGGGGTGCGCTGAACAGGTCCAGCCCTTGTAAGAGACTTTCACGCCCAAAGGGGCCGAGAGGAGTCTCCGATGGAGCGTTCGAACAGGAGGTGGGCTGCCCGAATATCGTGGACGGGATGATTATGTCCCTCGCTTGCGCATCTAGCAAGCCAGTTCGTAATTGATCGGGCTCATGTTTCCGAGAAACGTGTGCCTCAGCTGGGTGTTGTAGAGGTCGTCGATCCACTCCGCGATCGACCGCTGCGCGCTGTCGGGGCTGCCGAAGCGCTCGTGGTCGAGGGGCTCGTAGGTGAGCGGCCTGAAGAAGCTCTCGATCACCGCGTTGTCACAGGGGTTGCTCGTGCGGCTTTTTCGCGCCGCAGCCGGCGCGCGTTGGCCTTCTTCACGTACTCGTCGTCGCCATAGATCCCGCCGCGGTACGAGTGCACGATGACGTTGCGCGGGTTGCCGCGCGCCTCGAGCGCGCTCGTGAGCGCCGCGACGCTCAACTTGCCGTCCTGCTCGGTGGATATCGCGCAACCGACCGCGCGGCGCGAGAAGAGGTCGATCACCGGCGCGGGGT
>JBIPMA010000088.1:0-5252 GCA_044369335.1 Schleiferiaceae bacterium
TCCGAATACGGTAAACCTTAACCAACCCGTACCGATCAATATTGAAGTACGCAACTACGGAAGCCAACCAAAAACAAACGTTCCGGTGACAATTGAGGCGAACAATTTGTGTAACCCTTCACTTTCTGGGACGCATTCCGCATTCGTTCCTTCGATACCCGCTGGCGGCTCCGTCAATTTCATTACGAACGTGTCCAACTTCTATTCTGGTGGCGACATGAACATTAAGGCGTACACCACCTTGGCTGGCGATTCCTACGCTCAAAACGATACGGCTTCAAAACCAAGTAACGGAACCGATACAGTTAACATTCCTTTTGGACCAATAACATTTGATAATTGTTCGGCCAATGAATACGGCTTTTACACTCAAGGCGGAGCAGGTACGCTTCAACAATGGGAAATGGGAGTGCCTGGAAAAGGTATAACCGCCGCATCTGGTACCAACGTTTGGGTGACAAAAAGAGGAGTGAACTACTTAGGTTCCGGTGACGAATACCTTCGGGTTCCACCTTTGTCCAACTTTGACACAATTTTTGGCGCAGAACTCCGGTTCAAGCATCGCTTCGCCTTTTCTTCTTTGGACGGAGGGAATATTGAATACCTGAACCAAGGACAATGGCTAACCCTAGGAAGTTCTGCGGTAAACCTCGGCCAAAACTGGTACGGTTCTTCATACGGTACCAACGGCCTCGCGTCTTTGGGTAATAAACCCGGTTGGACAGGATCTACAGGTGGTCAATGGATTACTTCGATGATTCCGTTATCGTTGTGGAACGAAGATCCAGATCCCGCAATGTTCCGTTTTCACATGGGCACAGCAAGCGGAAGTTCCGGTTCAGGTTGGGCAATAGATGACTTTGAGATTTACGTTCCCCCACAGAATTCTTTAGCGGCAATTGCTATTGACACTAAAGAATACCTAGTAGTACCCAACGGTAGCTCCACGGTAAAGGTCTTAGTTCAAAACACCGGGGCAAAGCCAGTGACTGAGGGAAAAATTCGCTACCAAGTTAACGGTGGTCCATGGACTGTCGCCCAAAACTTGGTCCTCAATCCCCCACTCCCACGCGGTGGAAAGCGATGGTTGGAGTTCACAACTCCTTGGCTGAATTCCGGACCAGGGCAATACAGCTTGTGTGTTGAAACTTCACGTCCCAACAACAAACAGGACAATTTATCTGCAGACGATATCCTTTGTGAAGTCATTACTGTCTCCGACAAGATTACCATTGACACATCTGGATACTGCAACGACTTTGAAGACCCTACAAAACCCGTTTGGTTGCCGCTCCATTCAAGTATCAAAACGCTACCTCACGACTGGGAATTCGGAACCCCTGCTCAAACAGTCCTCAACTCAGCTGCAAGTGGTAGCAACGCGTGGATGACCAAACTTTCGTCCAACTACACATCAATGGGCCGCAGTTCACTGCATACTCCGTTTTTTGTCCTCGACAGCAATGTCGTGTATACGATGAAATTTGACCACAACATGTTCTCTGAGCAGTACCACGACGGTGGCAGCATCGACTGGTCCTACAACGGAGGCATCAACTGGTACACCTTGGGCAACGTCTTCCCGTCGGGTAAGTGGTACAATACCGTACATGTAACAGCACTTGATAACGTTCGTCCAGGTTGGTCTGGAACTACCAATGGCTGGACCGAATCAAAAATCAACTTCACCGCAGAAAACCCCGGCACTCTTGTGTTTCGGTTCAGATTTGGTACAGATTACACACTAACCAATGAGGGTTGGGCCATCGATAACTTCTGCCTTGAGCAAGCACCACTTGGCTCAACTGCAGACATCATCGGAATCGGCACACCTGAAGCGACCCTAACCAACGCATTCTTGAGCGGAATCAGCCCAAACCCTACACAGGGCGGACCCGTTGGAATGGACTTCCAGTCCAACGAAAGCGGAAGTATTCGCCTGACAGTATACAACATGCTGGGCCAACCCGTCATCTCGCAGGACTTTGACCACGAAGGTGGTTTGGTTCGCTTGGATTGGGAAACCGCACAGCTCGCCGCCGGTATGTACAATGCCGTGGTCGAGTGGAAGGGCCAGAGCTACACTCGTCGCTTTGTCCGCTAGCGTCTAGCGCCTTCGGGTAAATTTGAGCCAAAAAGGCAGTGTTTCGATTGAAATGCTGCCTTTTTGTCGTATTAGCCCCTTGGGCACGTGGATTGAGCCATTGAAGACGTATGGACAACCTTACCGTAAAAACCCAAACCGCCCTTCAGGCAGCGCAGCAACGCGCTAGTGAACTGGGCCATCAGGCCATCGATTCTGCGCACCTTTTCGTGGGGGCCGTTGAAGCTGACCGTGCCTTTATTGAAGACCTATTGCGCCGAGCGGGACTTGCCCCAGAAACATTGGTGCGCACCGCCGAAGCCCTACTCGCCCAACAAGGTCGCGTCGACGGCGGAGAACGCTACCTAAGCCGCCCCGCAAAGAATGCCCTTGCCCAAGCGGCAACTGCAGCCAAAAAATTTGGCGACGACTACGTGAGCCTTGAGTTCCTCATTTTGGGCATCGGAACCGCCAGCGATTCCATGGGGCAAGCCCTGAGGGATGCCGGGTTCCGCGAAAAAGAATTCAGTGCGGTCATCGCGCAACTTCGCCAGGGTAAAAAGGCCCAATCTGCCTCAGCCGAAGGCAGCTACCAGGCGCTGAAAAAGTACGCAATTGACCTGAACGAACGCGCCGAAAGCGGCAAACTTGACCCCGTGATTGGCCGCGATGACGAGATTCGCCGCGTGTTACAGATTCTGTCGCGCCGCACCAAAAACAACCCCGTTCTCGTGGGCGAACCCGGCGTGGGTAAAACAGCGATCGCCGAGGGCCTCGCCCACCGCATTGTGCGCGGAGACGTTCCCGAAAACCTTCAGGGTAAAAAAATATTTTCGCTCGACATGGGCGCCCTTATCGCGGGAGCCAAGTACAAAGGCGAATTCGAAGAGCGACTTAAGTCGGTGGTTCAGGAAGTGACGGCCGCCGAGGGCGACCTCATTCTCTTCATCGACGAAATCCATACGCTGGTCGGAGCCGGCGGCGGCGAAGGCGCCATGGACGCGGCCAACATCCTGAAGCCGGCCCTCGCCCGGGGTGAACTGCGCTGTGTGGGTGCCACGACGCTGAACGAGTTCCAGAAGTACTTCGAAAAAGACAAGGCCCTCGAGCGCCGCTTTCAAAAGGTACTGGTTGAAGAACCCGATACCGAGGCTTCGATTGCAATTTTGCGCGGAATCAAAGAGAAGTACGAGAGCCACCACAAAGTGCGCATCAAGGACGAAGCCGTGGTGCAGTCGGTGCTCTTGAGCCAGCGCTACATCTCTGACCGCTTTTTGCCCGACAAGGCCATCGACTTGATGGACGAGGCGGCATCAAAGCTCCGGCTCGAAATCAACTCCAAGCCCGAGGAGCTCGACGACCTCGACCGCAAGATCATACAGCTCGAAATTGAGCGTGAGGCCATCCAGCGCGAAGACGACCCAAAGCGGCTGAATCTGCTCAAGCAAGAACTCGCTGCGCTCAACGAGAAGCGCACGGCGCTTGGCGCCCAATGGTCCGCTGAAAAAGAAGCCGTAGAACGCATCCAGCGCGCCAAAGAGGACGTCGAGCGCCTCAAGCTCGAAGCCGAGCAGGCCGAACGCAACGGCGAATACGCCAAAGTCGCTGAAATCCGCTACGGCAAGCTCGCTGCTGCCGAACGGGCCATTACCGACGGCCTCACCGCGCTGGACGGCCTTCGCGCTGACCGACGCGCAATGGTTCAAGAAGAAGTGGGCGCTGAAGACATCGCCGAAGTCGTGTCGCGCTGGACCGGAATCCCCGTTAGCAAAATGCTTGAAAGCGAGCGCAGCAAACTCCTGCGGCTCGAAGACGAACTCCACCAAAGGGTGGTTGGCCAAAACGAGGCGATTGAAGCCGTATCGGACGCGCTGCGTCGTGCCCGAGCGGGGCTCGGTGACCCGAAGCGCCCCATTGGCTCCTTCCTCTTCTTGGGACCGACGGGAGTCGGAAAAACCGAACTCGCCCGCGCCCTGGCCGAGTTCCTATTTGACGACGAACAGGCCATGGTGCGCATCGACATGAGTGAGTATCAAGAACGCCACAGTGTGTCGCGGCTGGTCGGAGCGCCTCCGGGGTACGTAGGCTACGACGAAGGCGGACAGCTCACCGAAGCCGTGCGCCGTCGCCCCTACGCCGTGGTGCTCCTGGACGAGATTGAAAAGGCCCACCCCGAAGTCTTTAACCTACTGCTTCAAGTACTCGACGACGGCCGCCTCACCGACGGCAAGGGCCGCACCGTCAACTTCACCCACAGCGTTGTGGTCATGACGAGCAACTTGGGTTCTGACCTCCTACTTGACGGCGAAGGGCCTGAGGCGGTGCAGCAGTTGCTGCGCAAAACCTTGCGCCCGGAGTTCCTTAACCGAATCGACGAAACCATCACCTTTCACCCTTTGGGCGAAGACCACGTGCGCCGAATCGTGCAGCTGCAGCTCAAAGAAGTTCAAAAGCGCTTGGCGGACCAAGAAATCACCATTGAATTCACCCCTGAAGCGGTGGATGCCTTGGCCGCAGAGGGCTTTGACCCGGCCTTTGGAGCCCGCCCGCTCAAGCGAACGGTGCAGCGCCGCATTCTCAACGACCTCGCGAAAAAGCTCTTGAGCGGCGAAGTCCAACGCGACGCCGTTGTTCTCTGCGATTCGGTAGACGGAGCCATCTTTTTCACCAACACCCAGCTGGGCCTCTCGCAGGCCTAGCGGGTGATGGCGCGCAGGTAGCGGTTGCGGTTTCGTAGGTGCTCGGCGTAACTCTTCGAAAAGAGGTGAAAGCCCGGCTTCGAAGGATTGGCGCAAAAAAAGAGTTCTCCCGTGGCCGTCGAAGCCAGCACGCTATCGATCACCGGCGGGTGCACCGTGGCCAATGGCCCGGGCGGCAAGCCCTTGGTTCGGTAGGTATTGAACGGGTGCGGCACCCGAAGCATGCTGCCGGTCACACGGCGAATGGGCGCCTCTGCAAGGCCTCGATCAAGCACTGCGTAGACTACGGTGGGATCAGCCTCCAATCGTTTGCCCTGCTTCAGACGTGTTAGGTACACTCCGGCGATACGCGGCCATTCTTCGGGCTCTTTTGATTCTGCCTGCACAATACTCGCGAGAACGGTGACCTCGTAGCGGCTCAGCCCCAAGCGCTGCGCGGCTTCGGTACGGTCCGTGTTCCAAAACGCATC
>JBIPMA010000089.1:0-5226 GCA_044369335.1 Schleiferiaceae bacterium
TGCAAAAATACGTACCTTTGCGGCGCTTTGGCGCGGACGTCAAGCACAACCCTTTATTGCCCATGAAGATTATCCGCACCACCCAATCCCGCCTCAGTCAAGTCGACTTTGCAAACCTCGGTTTCGGTTCAGGATTGGCTGACCACGCCTTTTACGCTGAATTCGCCAACGGAAGTTGGGACGAAGGCCGCATTGAACCCTACGGCCCCCTCAAGCAGGGTCTCGCCCTACACGCCCTACACTACGGTCAGGCGGTATTCGAAGGCCAGAAGGCCTACCGTCAGGCTGACGGCGGAATCGCTGTCTTCCGCCCCCGCGACAACGCCAAGCGCCTCAACCGCAGCGGTTCGCGCATGATGATTCCCGAGCTCCCCGAGGACCTATTCATCAACGGCCTCGACGCCCTGATTGCGGTGGACCAAGAATGGGTTCCGCGCGGCGCCAATGAATCGCTTTACTTGCGCCCGTTCTTATTTGGCAGCAGTGAGTTCATCACCGCCCGCCCTTCTGAAGAGTACACCTTTGGTATCGTGACCAGCCCCTCAGGCGAGCTCTACACCAAGCCCGTACGCGTCAAAGTTGAGCGCCAGTTTACCCGCGCCACTTCGGGCGGAGTCGGATTCGCCAAAGCCGCCGGCAACTACGGCGGAGCCTTTTTGGCCACCCGTGAAGCCGTCAAGCAAGGCTACCAGCAAGTACTTTGGACCGACCACCACAACCACGAGTACTTTGAAGAGGCCGGAACCATGAACGTCGCCTTTGTCGTGCGCGGAACACTCATCACCCCCGCCCTCAGCGACCGCATCCTTGCAGGCATCACCCGTGATTCCATCCTCACGCTCTGCCGTGAGTGGGGAATCCCCGTCGAGGAGCGCCCCATCTCTGTGGCCGAAATCGTCGACGCCGCCAAAGCCGGAGAGCTCAACGAGGCATTCGGAATGGGTACCGCCGCGGTGGTTAGCCCCATCGAAGCTTTCGGAATGGAGGATCAACTCCACCACGTTCCCGTACCCACCGACGGCATCGCCGCCCGCGTACGCGCGGCTCTGGCCGACATTCGCTACGGACGCGTTGAAGACCGCCACGGCTGGATGCACCACATCAAGCTCTAGTTAGCAAGGTTGGCTGAGATTGGCTCGTTAGCCTCTAGCCAGCCATTTTTTATGGGGCACGGTCTGCGCTTCCGTGCTGATGTACGATTGGGTTCCTAAGCACCACAAGACGCCAACAAACTACGCTTACTCGCGAGCTAACCTCTTGAACTAGCCAATCTCAGCCAACGAGCCAACCTCGCCAGCAAGCCAACCTCGCCAGCAAGCCAACCTCGCCAACGAGCCAACCTCGCCAGCAAGCTACATCCCCAGCCTCTTCTGCACCATCACCTCTACCGCCTGGCAAAGGGTGAGCGGGTCTTGGGCACGCCATGACGTGGCTCTGAATCGTGGGCCTGACCAGATGTAGCGTCCGAGGCGTGCACGAGCGACTTCGTCGGCGACGTGATCGCGAAAGTTGAGGCCGACAATCCATCCCCCCTCTTCTTCAACTTCTTCAGCCCATTCGGCATAGTAGTCGGGGTCTTCAGCGTGAAAATTGAGCAGGTTGTCGCCCACGAGGACAAAGCGCACAATGCCTTCGGCCAGGAGCGGATCCGCAACGCGGCGCTTGAATTCCATCACGTCGTTGTGCAGGGCATCGTTCCATTCTCCGAGCAGTTCAATGACCGCACAACCCTCAGCGTAATCGACAAAGAGCACCTTGAGAAACAAGGTTTCGCAGCCAATATCGTCCCAGTCGGGGTGAATGACAAAGTCGTACATCTGGTGGTAGGCTCCGTTTACCGGGGCGCCTTGGTCGAGAAAAAACGGACTGCGCGGATCGTCGGCAGCGATGTATCGAGTGCGCCAAGCGCTGTGGGGTTGAAGCGAATGCATGTCCGTGTGAACTGAGGCGCTAAGATCGCGTTGAGAAGGTATGATTTACTGCGTTACCGGTGGAAGCGGCCTAGTCGGCCGAGCTGTTCAAAAAGAGCTTCAAGCTCAAGGACATGAAGTTCGCATTTTGACGCGGACGCCGCGCAAACCCGGCGAATTTGCGTGGAACCCAAGCGCGTACATCGTCGATCCCGCGGCACTTCATGGGGCCCACGGGGTAATCCACCTCGCGGGAGCCTCCGTTTCAGAGCGATGGACCAAGTCCCACAAACGCGCTATTATGGACAGTCGCATTCAGGGCGCTGAGACTCTTTATCGCGCCATCGAAGCGATGGACCAGCGCCCCGAGGTTATGGTCAGCGCATCTGCAGTGGGAATCTACCCAAACAGCCTCGACCGCGTCTACAGTGAGCGCGACGGAGGCGCAGTGGGCTTTTTGGGCGACGTCGTGCGCGCCTGGGAATCCCAAGCCGACCGATTCGCTGACCTTGGATTGAGGGTGGCCAAAATCCGCATCGGCATCGTGCTGGGGCACGGCGGGGGTGTCTTGGGCACCTTGCTCCCGGTGTTTCGCCTCGGACTCGGAAGCACCTTGGGCGACGGCGAGCACTGGATGCCGTGGATTCATGTCGACGACTTGGCACGCATGGTGGCTCGCCTCGCTACGGATTCCGCATTGGACGGAGTGTGGAACGGCGTCGGCCCCGAATCCTCGACGAACAAAGACTTTAGCCTGACTCTTGCCAAGGTGCTTAAAAAGCCGTTTTGGGCTCCTGCCCCGCCCGCCTGGGCCCTACGACTCGTGCTGGGTGAGATGGCGCAAATTGCGCTGATGAGCACGCACTGTTCCGCCCAAAAATGGAAGGACGCCGGCTTTACCTACCAATTTGGCACGCTTCACGACGCGTTAAGCGATTTAGTCGCTTAGTATCTTCGCGGCATGTACCGCGCCGAATTCCGCATTCCCAAAGCCTTTTTATGGATCCTTGCGATCACGGGCTTCAGCACTATTGTAATGATGCTGGCCGTGGGCAGCCAGTCCGGATTTGAAGCCGAGATGCTCGCAGCACTTGTTGGCATCACCCTCATTCAAATAGGTACGGGCTGGCTTCTTATGCGGCCCTGCCGCATCACCGTTTCGCCAGGCGGAATCGACATCAGCTACCGCCCCTTCAACATCGGCCCCAAGCATGTCGCGTGGAGCGAGGTGGCCAAGGTGTACCACGCCAAAGTTGATCCGATGGGCGATTTTATGGGCTACGGAGTGCGAATGAAAGGCTGGAAGCGCGAACAGCGCGTCATTGCGTATGCATTTGAAGAAGGTCGCTACGCCTTTTTTGTGCGCCACAACGCGCCGACGTTTGCATTTCAAATCACGGATTCCGAGCGTTGGAACGAGGTGCTCAACGGTCTTGAGGGCCGCGGAATCGAGATCGAACGCTAAATCCCGGCCTCGCCAAAGAACTGCTTGGCGTAGAGGTTGGCATAGGTTCCGCCTTTGGCAAGCAACTCGGTATGCGTCCCCTGTTCGACCACACGACCCTGCTCGAGTACCGCAATTCGGTCGGCATGCTGCACGGTCGCCAAGCGGTGGGCCACCACCACTGACGTGCGCCCCTTAGTGATGCGTTCAGTGGCGTTCTGAATCCAGGCTTCGGACTGGGAATCCACCGACGAAGTGGCCTCGTCGAGAATCAAAATGTCGGGATTAGCCAAGTACGCACGCAAGAAGGCAAGCAACTGACGCTGGCCCGTAGACAGCATTCCACCACGCTCTTTTACATCGTAATCAAGGCCGCCGGGAAGAGATTCCAAAAACTCCTTGATTCCCATGGCATCAGCGGCCGCCCATACTTCGGAATCTGGCATACTGCGGTACAACGTCACGTTGTTGCGCACGGTGTCACTGAACAAAAACACGTCCTGCTGGACTAGGGCCAAACGGCTTCGAAGGGTCGCTAAGTCCCATTCAGATACCGAAACCCCGTCCACACAAACCGAACCTGATTCTGGGTGGTAGAGTCCGGCCAGTAGACCAATCAACGTGGACTTTCCACTCCCGGTGGATCCGACCAAAGCCAGCATTTCACCGGGTTGGGCGGCTACAGAGATTCCGTGAAGCACTGGCTGGTCCTCGACGTAGCGAAAGTGTACGTCGTTGAATTCCACCAGGCCGCGAAGTGACGAAGCCGTGTGGGTTCCGGGCTGTTCCAGTTGGTCTTCGCGCTCAACCAGTTTGAGCACGCGGTCGCTGGCTACCATTCCCATTTGAAGCGTGTTGAAGCGGTCGGCGAGCTGCCGCAGGGGACGGTACAGCATGTTGATAAACAGAATCAGGGCGGTTAGGTCACCAATGCTCACGCTGCCTGGAGTAACCAGCGATCGCCATCCACCGTACCAAATAGCCAAACCAATCGAAAGCGCAGAGAGCATTTCGATGATCGGAAAAAACAGCGAGAAGTACCAAATACTTTTGATATTGGCATCCCGGTGGCGCGTGTTGATTTCGTTGAAGCGGCGCGCCTCTTCACCTTCGCGACCAAAGAGCTGCACCACCGCCATGCCTGTAAGGCGCTCTTGCACAAACGAATTAAGTGCTGCTACTTGGTTGCGGACGTCGGTAAACGCACCCTTGATGCTGCGCTGAAACCACCGAGTGGCCACAAACAAAATCGGAACCACCGACAAACTCACCGCCACCATTCCGGGATCAAAGAGCAGAAACATGGCAATAAGCATGACCGCAATCTTGAACAGGTCACCAAATATGACCAGAAGCCCTTCGGCAAAGATGTCGGCCATAGTCTCCACATCACTCACAGTTCGCGTGACCAGCTGACCCACGGGGGTTCGGTCAAAGTACGAGGCTTTAAACTTGAGCAACTGACCAAAAAGCTTGACCCGAACGTCCTGAATTACCTTTTGACCCAACTCGTTGGTGGCGAGCACAAAAAACCAGGTTCCGAGGCCTTCAAGCACCAACGTCAGCATGAGACCGGCAATGGCCCAGTGAAGCATGCTCAAATCGCCTTGCTCGACGGCAAAGTCCACTGCCCGCTGCACCAGGTAGGGACGCAGGGTGGTTACTCCACCTAGAACCACACTTAAGGTGGCTGCAGACCAGAGCAGTCGACGGTGCGGGCGCGCATAGCGCAGCACTCGCTGGAGTACGGCCCAGTCAAAGGCCTTTCCGCTAACGCTTGGTGATGAAGTCTGGGGTTTCTCGGCCATCAAAGAGGGGTGCGGCATAGACCGCGCCTGCAAAGGTAAGCCCTTGAGCGGGGGCCGACGGGCC
>JBIPMA010000163.1:0-3337 GCA_044369335.1 Schleiferiaceae bacterium
GACCTTCACCCTGTTCGGGCACTACGCCATTCGGGCTACGCAGTGGCGTAGGGTAGTGTACGTCTTTGCCCAAATCTTGGTGCTCGTAGCGGTGTTTCGCCTGCTTCAGCCGTTGACGGCCTTTGTTGCCTACTTCGTGGGGGGCCATTCGCTGCACAGTGCCCGCAAGATTTGGCCCGTGCTCAAGGCGCACCGCACCAAAGTGCTCGGGGCTACGGCATTCACGTTTGTCGTTGCGGCTGGAGTTTTTTGGGCCACGGGCGGAAGCGCTCTTGACGACCGCCTCATTCGGACCGCGTTTATTTCGCTGTCGCTGTTCGCGGTACCGCACGGAATTTGGCGAACGGCTGAGGTCCTTCGCGACCGCTGGGCGAGGGGGTAAATGCAAAGAGCCGCCCCGAGGGGCGGCTCCGCGCACAAAATCCGAGGTTAGACTTAGTCCTTTTGGGCCAAAGCGTAGATTACCAAACCGAAGCCAATCTTGTTGATGGCGTCGCCGATGTTGTACACCAGATCCATTGACAGGCCTTCGAGCACTTTCACGCCGAAGAGTCCGCCCTCGGTGCCAGCGATGTACCCAATTGGGTAGATTGCCCAGCCCACGAGTACGAACCAGCCCAGCGCCTTAACGGCAGTCTGAACTTTTCCGCCTGCGTTGGCGGCCAAGGTCGCAACCTCGCCCTTCCAAACCAGCCACACAATGTAGAAGTATGCAAGACCTGAAAGTGCACCCCAGACCCATGATTGGGTTTGGTCTGCGTAGAAGGCCTCACCGATGTAGCCGAGAAGCAGCATCGCAACCGAAGCAATGATCAAGCGCCATAGCAAACCACTGGTTCCACCGGCCTTTTTAGTGATCAAGTAAAACTCCACACACATCAACGGCACCGTGAGGGTCCAGTCAATGTAGCGAAGCGCGATCGGGTTGGTGCCCGTCGCTTGGTAAAAGTCGCGCATGTAGTAGTAGTGCACAGCTGCGATACCGGTAATCAAACCAGAAACCAACAGCGAGAGCTTCCACTCATCAGCGACACGGCTGCGCTCCATAAAAAAGAATACAGAGGCAGCGAACATGGCCATGTAGCCCGTAAAGAACGTAAAGCTTACGGGATCAGCCGGATCAATTGTGAGTACTTCGAGAAATTGCATAAATCAAGTTTTAGGTGGATTTTGTGTTAGGTTAACATTTATTCTAATGCTTTGTTTAGGAAAAGTAGAAAAAAATTCCACACTACCATCAAATTGTGAAAATTATTTTTTGAATAAATGGTTTTAATTAACTGAAAAAGAGCAAGTACAGTGATTATACGCGTATAGCCCCATTTCGAAGGGGCTTACTGGGACATCACTCATAAAAAATGTTAATCTGACAATATTAATGCGTTGAGGCTCTTTGAACCCCAAGTGCTGTCGGGGTTAACTTCGCAGAATGGCACGCATCTTAACCGGAATCCAAAGCAGCGGGCGCCAGCACCTCGGAAACGTGCTGGGCGCCATCCTTCCCGCCATTGAATTGGCCAAGGATCCGTCCAACGAGTCCTTCTTATTTATAGCGGACCTTCACTCACTGACCACGGTCAAAGACCCTGAGGCCCGCAAGGCAAACCTTATCGCGACTGCCGCTGCCTGGCTTGCATGCGGTCTGGATCCGCAGCGCACCGTCTTTTATGCGCAAAGCGATCTGCCCGAGTGCACAGAACTTACGTGGTACCTCAACTGCTTTACGCCCTATCCAATGCTGGCCAACGCGCACAGCTTTAAGGACAAGTCCGACCGCCTCAGCGACGTCAATGCCGGGCTCTTTGACTATCCGGTCCTGATGGCTTCGGATATCCTACTGTACGATGCGCACTTGGTTCCGGTCGGCAAGGACCAGCGCCAGCACCTCGAAATCACCCGCGACATCGCTGAGACGTTTCACCGCATCACGGGCCATGAAGTGTTTGTGCTTCCCGAGGCGCGCATTCAGGAGTCGGTGATGACGATTCCCGGAACCGACGGCCAAAAAATGTCCAAGTCCTACGGAAACGTCATTGACATCTTCTTGCCCGAAAAGGAGCTGAAGAAGCAAATCATGGGCATTGTCACCGACTCTACGGCCCTCGAGGACCCCAAGGACCCTTCTACATGCAACGTCGTAACGCTCTACCGCCTCATCGCCAGCCCCGAGCAGGTTGCCGAGATGGAGGCGGCGTACCGCGCTGGCGGATACGGCTACGGCCATGCCAAGACGGCCCTGTTGAACGCCATTTTGGACCGCTTTGCCGGTCCACGTGCCGAGTTTGACCGCCTCATGGCTGATCCGGATGCGGTGCATGCGGTGCTTCATGAGGGGGCAGCCAAGGCCCGCCCTGTGGCTCAAGCTACCCTGAAGCGGGTGCGCGAGGCGCTCGGCTTTGCGTGAACGAGTTAGTAGCTCGCAACTTGTTTCTAGTTAAGTTGCTGTATATAAGTTGCATCCGTGTTTTGGGAACACACAAAAAAAGTAAAATCCGGTTATAACCTGATAACGGCTTCGGTCGGTTTCTTGTTCCTAGTTTTTTGTCCGACGCGGACCTAGTAACCGGAAGCCGAAGAGCTAATCTTGCTAACCTTGCTAAAGGCCGGATGCGAAGCGCGCTAGCGCTGAGCATCCTTAATCTGCTGCTCGCGCGGAGCATGGTCCACAAACTGGTCGCGGTAGGCGTGGCGGTGCAGAGTAATGTGGCTGTAGCTGTGTTCGAGGAGCCAGGTTCCGAGGGCTTGGCCGACGCCGTTGATGGCCTGGGCGTCTTCCCAGACGTGCCAGGTGTGGTGGTTGCGGGCGAAGTAGTGCAGCGAGTTGGGGTCGATGGGCTTGGCGCGGCGCAGGTCGATGACGCTGTGGCTGGGAGCGGCCGCTTCGAGGGCTTGGCTCAGGGCGGTTCCGAGGGCGAAGTGGGCGACACCGGTTCCGGACTGCATCCAATCCATTCCGCCGCGGCGCTGCAGGGGGGCGGGGTAGTGCGGAACCTTGCCCTTCGGGTAGCGAATGATCGACGGCCCGCCGTAGGCAAGGGCCTCCTCGAGGGCTTCGCGCAGGGCGGATCCGTCGCGCGGAGCCCAAATGGCGGTATGCGGGACTGCGCGGAACATCGCCAGGTCAAAGACTCCGTGGTGGGTGGCCCCGTCTTCGCCGACCATTCCGGCGCGGTCGAGGCACAGAATCACGGGCAACTTCTGTAGGGCCACGTCGTGGATCCACTGGTCGAGGGCGCGCTGTGAAAAGGTCGAGTAGAGGTTGACTACGGGGCGGAGGCCGGCGGCGGCCATGGCCGCCGCGGCTGTCATGCAGTGGGGCTCAGCGATGCCCACGTCG
>JBIPMA010000150.1:0-3688 GCA_044369335.1 Schleiferiaceae bacterium
CATGCGGCGCTCGAGGTCGGCGTCAATGCGTGCGGGGTCGGCTTCGGGGAAGCGGCTCCAGTGCACCGAAGCGCTCGGCCCGTTGAGGTCGCGGTACAGCTGCTCGGCGTAGAACGGCGCCAGCGGAGCCATCAAGCGCGCCACCGTGTCCAAGCACTCGTGCAGGGTCTGGAAGGCCGAAAGCTTGTCGTCTCCCATGGCGCCCTTCCAGAATCGGCGCCGGCTGAGGCGCACGTACCAGTTGCTGAGCTCGTCGACGACGAAGTCGGCGACGGGCCTGAGGGCGCGCGTCGGCTCGTAGGCCTCCATGGCCTCGGTCGCTTCGGCAACCACGCTGTGCAGGCGGCTCAAAATCCAGCGGTCAAGCTCGGGGCGGTCGCGGTGCGGAACCTGCGGTGCCTTCGGGTCGAATCCGTCCACGTTGGCGTAGAGCGCAAAAAATCCGTAGGTGTTGTGCAGGGTTCCGAAGAACTTTCGCTGCACCTCGGTGACGCCGTCGGGGTCGAACTTGAGGTTGTCCCAGGGCTGGGCGTTGGTCAGCATGTACCAACGCAGGGCGTCGCTGCCGTACTTCGCCATCGCCTCGAAGGGGTCAATGGAGTTGCCCAAGCGCTTGGACATCTTTTGGCCGTTCTTGTCGAGCACCAATCCGTTCGAAACCACCGTTTTATAGGCCACCGAATCGAACACCATTCCGGCAATCGCGTGCAGGGTGAAGAACCACCCGCGGGTTTGGTCGACGCCCTCGGCGATGAAGTCCGCCGGAAAGGCTCCGCGACCGTCAATCGCGTCCTTGTTTTCAAACGGGTAGTGCACCTGGGCGTAGGGCATGGCTCCGGAATCAAACCACACGTCGATGAGGTCCTTCTCGCGGTAGAGCGGCTGTCCGCTAGCGCCAGTCAAAATCCATTCGTCCACAAACGGGCGGTGCAGGTCGACCCCGGCGTAGTTGGCGTCCGACATGTCGCCGGGCGTAAAGCCAGCGAGCGGGTTGCTGGCCATGTGGCCCGCGGCCACGCTGCGCTCGAGTTCGGCGCGGAGCTGTTCAAGTGAACTGATGCACACCTCTTCGCGGCCGTCTTCGCTGCGCCAAATCGGCAGCGGAATGCCCCAGTAGCGGCTGCGGCTCAGGTTCCAGTCGTTGAGGTTTTCGAGCCAGTTGCCAAAGCGGCCGGTTCCGGTGCTTGCGGGCTTCCAGTTGATGGTGGTGTTGAGCTCCTGAAGGCGCTGCTTGGCGGCGGTGCTGCGAATGAACCAGCTGTCGAGCGGGTAGTAGAGCACCGGCTTGTCGGTGCGCCAGCAGTGCGGGTAGCTGTGCACGTACTTCTGCACTTTGAAGGCCTTGTTTTCGGTCTTCAGCTGAATGGCGATCTCTTCGTCGACGCTGAGTTTGGGTTCTTGTCCCGCATCGTAGTAGCTGTTTTTCACGTACTTTCCCGCCAGCGTACCCGCTTCGGCCACAAATCGGCCCTGAAGGTCGACGAGCGGCACGGGGTTGCCTTCGGAATCGAGTACCAGCATCGGCGGAACCCCCGCGGCGGCAGCCACCCGGGCGTCGTCGGCACCAAAAGTGGGCGCAGTGTGCACAATACCGGTTCCGTCCTCGGTCGTCACGAAGTCGCCCGGAATCACCCGGAACGCCTGGTCGGCGTCCTGGTACGGAAGCGCCACCGGAATCAGCTGGGTGTAGCGGAGCCCCACGAGGTCGCTGCCCTTTGCGGTTGATAGTCGGGTCCAGGTTCCGCCCTCTTCATCGGCTTTGAAGTAGTTGGCCACCAAGGCGCTGGCCAAAATCACGTTGACCTCGATGCCTGTGTAGGGGTTGGTCGTCGCGATCAGGCTGTACTCGATGTTCGGGCCCACCGTCAGCGCGGTGTTCGACGGAAGCGTCCAAGGCGTCGTCGTCCACGCGAGTAGGTGCACGGGGCGGTCGCCAAACAGGGCGCGGCTTTGGTCGCTCGGAACCACCTCAAACTGAGCCGTCACCGAGGTGTCGGTCACGTCGCGGTAGCAGCCCGGCTGGTTGAGCTCGTGCGAACTCAGGCCCGTCCCCGCCTTGGGCGAGTACGGCTGAATGGTGTATCCCTTGTAGAGCAGGTTTTTGCGGTACAGTTCACCCAGCAGCCACCACACCGACTCGATGTACTTGGTGGTGTAGGTGACGTAGGGGTTTTCTTGATCGACCCAGTAGCCCATTTGCTCGGTCAGGCGGTTCCACACGTCGGTGTAGCGCATGACGGCCTCGCGGCAGGCGGCGTTGTAGTCGGCGACGCTGATGGTCTTGCCGATGGCTTCTTTGGTGATTCCCAGCTCTTTCTCGACGCCCAGTTCGACGGGCAATCCGTGGGTATCCCAGCCCGCACGGCGGTCGACGCGGAATCCTTTTTGGGTCTTGTAGCGGCAAAAAAGGTCCTTGATCGCGCGGCCCATGACGTGGTGAATCCCGGGCATCCCATTGGCTGAGGGCGGGCCCTCATAAAACACAAACGACGGAGCGCCTTCGCGCAGAGATTTTTCAAATACGCCCTCAGACTTCCAGTATTCGAGGATTTCGCGCTGGATTTCGGGCAGGTTCAGCGGCCCGCGCTCGGTAAAACGCTGGCTCATAAGGCGGCGATGCACTTGAGTTCGACGGCGATGGGCGTCGGGAGGGCCGTGACCTGCACCGTGGTGCGGCAGGGCTTGGGGTCCACGTCGGCAAAGTACTCGGCGTAGATGCGGTTGAACGCCACAAAGTCGCGCTTCATGTCCGTCAAAAACACGGTGATGTCTACGAGCTGGTCCCAGCGTCCGCCGGCCTCTTCAAGCGCGGACTTGACGTTGGCCATTACGCTGTGGACTTGGTCTTCAAAGCTGAATTCCAAATAGTTTCCGTTGGCGTCAAGCTTCAGACCCGGCACCGAGCTGGCCGCCGCCGGACTCTTGGGCAGGCGCGGACCCATTCCCGAAATAAACAGCAAGTTGCCCACGCGCCGCGTAGCGGGGTAGCTTCCGACGGGCTGTGGCGTATTGGATTCTGCAGACATAGCTGCAAAGGTAATCGCTGCACTTTGCGGGTGCGGAACCTTCTGCTAGCTTTTGGCTGCTGGCTGCTGGCTTTTGGCTGCTGGCTTTTGGCTGCTGGCTTTTAGCTGCTGGCTGCTGGTTACTGGTCACCAGTCACGGGCTGTGGGCCGTGACGTGGATAGCCAAACTCGCCAATCTCAGCTAACCTTGCCAACGAGCTAACCTTGCCAACGAGCTAACCTTGCCAACGAGCTAACCTTGCCAACGAGCTAACCTTGCCAACGAGCTAACCTCGCCAACGAGCCAACCCTGCCAATCTCAGCTAACCTCGCCAACGAGCCAACCCTGCTAACGGGCCCATTCGTGGGCGCTCAAGTCTAGGTTGCCGCCGCTGAGTACGATTCCGACGCGCTGGCCAGCAAAAGCCTCGGGGTGCTTAACTACGGCCGCGAGCGGGGGAGCGCAGTTCGTTTCCACGATGATTTTCAGGCGGTCGGCGATGAGGCGTTGCGCGGTTAATATTTCGGAATCTTCGACGGTGTGAATCGCGGCGACCGTCGCCTGAATTACGGGAAAATTCACGTCGCCGAGCTCGGTGCGCATGCCGTCGCAGACAGTTTGGGGGTTGCTGTTGTGCTCGATCTGGCCGGATGCGAGGCTGCGGGCGGCGTCGTCGGCTCCA
>JBIPMA010000090.1:0-5153 GCA_044369335.1 Schleiferiaceae bacterium
AGTTGCATGCAAAAATACGAAATCCGCCCCGTTGCCGGGGCGGATTCCACAATAAGTTATGAACCTAAACGGTTAGTACAGCAAATTCAAGGTTCCGCGGCGCTCGACCACCTCTCCCTCAATGCTGCGGTAGCGCAATTGGTAGGTGTAGACGCCGGACGGAGCGAACTCCCCGTTCATACGGCCATCCCAGGCTTTGTTCTCGTTCTTGGTCTCAAAGACGAGTTGGCCCCAACGGTCAAAAACCTCTAGACTATAGCTGCCGGGGCTAACGTAGACTTGTGCGGGCTTCCACACACGGTTGGTAGCCACGTCTGACTTTGGATTAAAGCTATTGGGAATAAACACTCGAGGTGTGAACTCAGCCACCGCAACAGACGAAGTCGAACGGAAGATGCTTCCGTCTGCATCGCGAAACACCAGCGGGTTGGGACCTTCAACCGCCACCACACGGTACTGAACGAGCCCAGAGTAATCTCCTAAGGGACGCGTATTATCCAAGAAGAACGTATCTAATGTAGATCCCATCAACTGGTACCCGCCATTAGGCATAACTGCGCGGTAGATTTCGTAGCGGTCAACCCCACCCATATAGTCTTGGTACGGGTTCCACCTCAAGAAATTCGTGAGGTTGTCGTTCTCTTCAACTTCAAGGACCATGGTACGACCGATGTTTGAAGCGGTATCAATGTTTCCACAGCTGTCTGTGGCTACGATTCGGTACACATAACGGTTGTCTTCTGGATTCGCAGTAAAGTCCTTGTAGCGGAATTCCCACGGGCCCGTAATCGGCTTGGGTAGTCGACCTAATGACCTGAAAGGGCCTCCCAATTGGTCAGCGCGCTGCACGTCAAAATCAACGATATCTGCGTCCTTATCGATAAAGCACACCAGCTCCACGGCGCGATCTTCGCGAACACTTGCTTTTGCCAAGTATAGCAAACGCGAACGCTGCACCGCAAGGCTATTAATGCAAACTCTGTTCGAGCTACTGTAAAGTGTTTCGGTAGCATCAACCGCCTTGATGTAGTAGCAGTACGTGGTTCCCCCGTTCAAATTTCGTTGATTAAACGTCGAGTCGTTTGGACCAACAGTGCCAATCATACTGACAATTGTGGCTCCACCATTAGGAGTCTCTTCCATCCACACTTGGTAGTTTTTCACCGCGGGCCAACCCTTATAGGTGTTCCAACGCAAACGCATCACTCCTTCACACGGATCCATGTTTTCGGTCAGCACAATGTTGTTGGCTGCACGTACAAGTAGGTCAGAGCTAATGTTGCCGCATGAATCGGCAGACACAACTTTGTAGAAGTCCTTCACGGTCTCTACGGCACCTTTGACTTTGTACGGCATAGCGGCACCGGGCTTCACCGTATCGATGGGCACCCAGCTACCCGCTGCATCGCGGCGAAGCACGTAGTAGTCCACAATGTCGTTGCTCGAACCTGGGGTCCAGGCCATGAACACTTCTCCATTCTTGGTAGTCACGCTGTCAATAACAAGTTGATCCGTATTGACTTGATCCGAGAAAAAGTCAGACTCCTTGGTACTCGAACATCCAGAAACTGTACGTATTTGGTACTCTAAATTTTGGCCACAGACATTCACTGTATCTCGGTATGTCAACATATTCGTGGTAGCGATGATTCCCCATGAACCTGAAGGGAGCTGGCGACGCCATATTTCGTATCCTTGGTTGTAGCTCGAAGAACTTGCGTTCCATGTGAGATTCGCAACGTATGAATTAGTCGGAGGCAATGAAGTCAACGCCATCTGAATAGTTTGCAGGGTATCAGTTGGAACAGAGATATACCCGCATCCACCTTTCGTACGTATGAAGTAGTAGTGTGATCCCGTTCCTGGCACATTGTGGGTGTACGAAAGCTGATTGTAGTTAAATACTGTATCGAGGACCGTAAATGGTGCCGTTGGATTCGTGGAATGGTAGATTACGTATGCATCGAAGTTCATTCCTGTATCCACCGGATAGCCCCATGAAATGTCGATCCCTCCTGAAGTATTCATTGAAACGCAAGCATTTGACATGTCGGGTGGAACCGGAATTGTCGATACCACATTGATTAGGACGGACTTCACCGAAACTGCAGGAATTGGACAAAAATTGTCCTGCATGCGCATCGCAAAAGTGTATTGGTTCGTTGGACTTCCACACTGGGTACCTTGATAGGCAATGTGGTTGCACGAAGTCTGCCAGTTGAACAACACTTCGTTGTTCAACGGATTAGTCAACGTAGCCTGAGGGGCTACAGGTACGACGGTCGCGCAAGGCGGGTTCAAACAGCCCGATGCCGAATTCGAAAAGGGAACCCCAAACTGACCACCACTTGGTTGAAAAGCAATAGTTTGTGGTAAAAAGTTAGGCAAGAGTTGGGGATCCTGAGACACTAGGTTAAATCTCACCTGCTGCCCAGCAAAGACAGTAGCCTCGTAGTATGCAGTGTCATTATTAATAATTACGGGAGTAATCTGAGGGTATCCTGATATATTAGATACCGAAAGTGTGGGAGGTGTATTTGGCTGACCAGTTGGAAGATTAGGGCAGTCGCTGCGAATTGCCATTGGAATGTCACGAAATACCTCGGCAATTTTTTGACCGCAACGGTATGCCGACACCTTAATGGAGGTCGCGAACGAACCACCAGATGAAGGAGTTAACGTAATGTTACCCGTGACATTGTTGAGTTGGGCAGGAACACCGCCGTTCGGCAGCGGACTTGTTGCAGAATATCCTGAAGTATACCCAATCGTTGCTCCTCCACCATCAAGGGATGGAGCCCAATCGTAGTAAATCGAATCCAAGTCATCATCAAACGCAAATTGAGCGTAAGTGTATTCGTAGCCCGTGCAGATCACTGATTTGGGTGGCTCAAGAAAGCGAGGCGAAGAATCGTAGCACGGATTCGTATTCTGAGGTATACCATTTACACTGTAGGGATACATCACGGCACGTAAGTATAAATCAGCGCCTCCGGGATTCACCAAGTTTGTGAGCGTATTTGGACGGCAACAAAGCTGGTAACTAAAGGTCCAACCACTGGCAGGAGGCGTTCCCGTCAAATTCAAAAATGCCGACTCAAAACGAGCCTCTTCAAGCGCTCCCTGACCTGAAGCCGCTACGTTGCACCGAATGGGCGCAGGAGTGACATAACACGTAGGAGAAACATCTGTATTTGTGCCAACCTGAGAAAGCGTGATGTTACCAGCAGGAGAATTTGAATTCAAGATTACGGTACCTCCTGGTAAGGACGCGTTGTTCATACCGCAGTCCCGGTAGAGAATCATATAAAACTTGAACTTGCCCGCATTCGGTCCGGTTGTAAAACACTTCCAAGTGATTTCACCACCGTACGCGTGGGTTGCTTGAGCCTGCTGGGCGGACAGCGCCAAAAGGGCCGCCGCAGTAAGGAAACGTAAAATCCGCATCATAAGTTACAAAGAAACCACAATTACCCCTTCCGTTCCAAGAGTTAAGGGTGCCGAACGAGGAGGACGCGTTAACGGCGAACTCCATTGAGTTTATGAACTAAGAACGCTTAAAATCCCTTGCGATTACGAGCTTTTGGATCTCAGATGTTCCTTCGCCGATCGTGCACAATTTGGCATCGCGGTAGTACTTCTCAGCAGGGTAATCCTTGGTATATCCGTAGCCACCGTGAACCTGAACACCGTCGGTAGAAACCTCAACTGCCGTTTCGCTTGCGAAGAGCTTGGCCATCGCGGATTCTTTGGTGACTTTGAGCCCCTGATCTTTCAGCGAACCCGCATGACGCGTCATGAGCTCAGCCGCGTAGATCTTGGTAGCCATTTCAGACAACTTGAACGCGATGCCCTGAAAGTCTCCGATGGGTTGACCAAACTGCTCGCGTTCGCGGCTGTAGCGTACGGCGGCCGTGTGGGCGCCCTTGGCGATTCCAACGCTCAATGCGGCAATCGAGATGCGGCCTCCGTCTAGAATTTTCATCGATTGGATGAAGCCCTCACCTACCTGGCCAAGCACATTATCGTTCGAAACAAAGCAGTTGTCAAAGAAGAGCCCTGCGGTCTCGCTGGCGCGCATTCCGAGCTTGTTTTCTTTGCGTCCGCCCTGAAATCCTGGCGTACCCTTTTCAACGACAAACGCAGTCATTCCGTGGCTGTCGCCCTTTTCACCCGTGCGTGCGATGACCACGGCCACATCTCCGCTAATGGCGTGGGTGATGAAGTTTTTGCTACCGTTCAAACGCCATCCGTCGCCGTCGCGCACGGCGGTGGTGTTCATTCCGCCGGCGTCGCTTCCGGTGCCCGTTTCGGTGAGACCCCACGAACCAATCCATTCGCCCGTGGCGAGTTTCGGAAGCCAACGGCGCTTCTGCTCCTCGGTTCCGAATTGGTTAATGTGCTGCGTGCACAGTGAATTGTGAGCAGCAACGCTGAGGCCAATACTTCCGCACACTTGGGCGATTTCATCGACAATGGTAATGTATTCTGCGTAGCCCATTCCGGCTCCGCCGTACTCAGGACTGACAAGCACCCCCAGAAATCCGAGTTTGCCCATTTCGTGAAAAAGCTGCTTCGGAAAAACCTGGGCCTCGTCCCACTCCATCACGTGGGGTAGAATGTGCTGCTGCGCAAATTCCGACGCGGCAGCACGAATGAGCTCAAGTTCTTCGCTGCGCTGGGCTTCAATGGGGTAATGCATGATCATCAAGGGTTTGGGTTGTTATTTTTTGGATACGGAGCCATTGCGAAGCTCGAACTCCTCCCCGCTTTCAGGACACGTTGCGTGGCCCGAAGCATCAAATTCCAGGCGGTGGCCGTACTCACTCATCCAGCCCATTTGGCGGGCTGGATTTCCTACCACGAGTGCATAGGGTAGAACTTCTTTGGTAACCACGGCTCCGGCGCCGATAAAGGCAAAGGCACCGATGTTGTGGCCACAGACAATCGTGGCGTTGGCGCCAATACTGGCTCCGCGGCCCACATGCGTCTCGGCGTACTGGTCGCGTCGGTTGACGGCGGAACGGGGATTCGTCACATTCGTAAACACACAACTTGGCCCCAAAAAGACATCGTCTTCACAGGTGACCCCGGTATAAATGCTTACGTTGTTCTGAACCTTGACGTTGCGACCCAGCACGACTCCGGGCGAA
>JBIPMA010000092.1:0-5115 GCA_044369335.1 Schleiferiaceae bacterium
TGATTCTTGGGTGACGTTGCGGCCGGCCGCACTTCTGGTAGGGAGCTACCAGGATCCCATCTTTGGTCGTCCAACCGCTTCATTCGCCACCCAAGTTGTCTTGAGCTCGGTGGCGCCCGATTTCGGAACCAACCCAAGCGTAGACTCGGTATTCATGATTTTGCCGTATGCCGGATGGTACGGGGATACGACGGCGTCCTTTCACATTAAGGTGCAGCGCAGCGATTCCGCACTTACCGATTCTGTGTACTATGCGTTCAGTACTGCCGCGGCAGGTGAAACCCTGTGCGACACAAGTTTTGTTCCCAAGGCTGGGGTTAAAACGCTTCGCACCGGAACGCGGGTGGGAGAGACGTCAATGTTTCTCAAGCTCAACCGCCAAAAGTTTCAAGAATGGATTGTGGATGCCTCAACCACCAATCCGACTGTCCTTGCGTCGAATGCGGCCTTTTTGGAGTACTTCAAGGGCCTGATCGTTTCGGGTGGGCCTAACAACGAGACCATGTACCAGTTCAACCCGGGCGACGCGTCCGCCAAGGTTCGAATTTTTTACACCAATGACTCGATTCGTGCGGACACTTCTGCAGCCGGCAAGGATTATGGGGTATACGACTTACTGTGGACTTCAGGTGTACAGAGCTTTAACATGATTACCCACGACCGAAGTCAGGCTTCATTTGATCTTACCGCTCAAGACACTGCACAGGGCGAATCGTCCGTATACGTTCAAGGGCTTGGCGGAGCAGTGGTTGTTCTCAACCTCGACGGCCTTCGCGAGCTGCGCGACAGTGGGTACGTGGTGAACTATGCCGAATTGGTGGTTCCGGTACGCGAGGGCTCCAATTTGAAGTACCAAGCGCCCGGAGGATTGAGTGTGCTGCAGGTCAAAGGTTCCTCAAAAACGCTCATTCGCGACTACCAACGCGGGTCTGTAGGCGGAACTTTTAGTGCCTCTGGTGTACTCCGCAAAGGGGCTTATCGCTTTGAAATCACCCGCCACGTGCAGGATTTACTGGGGGTGGACACCACCTCTTCATACCGCATGATGCTCATTCCTGAGCGAATGGCCTCGTCTCCGCTTCGCGCCGTCCTTCACGGCAGTGCCGACGCCGTTGAGCCGATGTCTTTAAATTTGTGGTACACCAAACCAAACTAAATCGCGTATGTGCGGCATTGTCGGCTACATCGGGCCCCGTGAGGCGTACCCGATTCTTGTTCAAGGTCTTAAACGTTTAGAATACCGCGGATACGATTCTGCTGGAGTTGCCCTGTATAACGGTCGGCTAGATGTCTTTAAAAAAGTAGGCAAGGTCTCTGCTCTCGAAGCGTTGGCCGATTCAGCGCGCCCACATGGCACACTTGGAATCGGACACACACGTTGGGCTACTCACGGAGAACCATCGGACCGAAATGCACACCCGCACACGTCCAATTCCGGCAGACTCGTCATCGTGCATAACGGAATCATTGAGAACTACGCGCAACTTAAAGCGCTGCTTGCAAACAAAGGCTATAGTTTCTCAAGCGATACCGACACAGAGGTCCTCGTCAACTTCATAGAGTACATTCAAAACGAAGAGAAGGTCAACCTTCAACAGGCTGTGCGCCTTGCGCTGAACGAAGTCGTCGGAGCCTACGCCATCGTCGTGATGAGCACCGATGAGCCCGACCAAATGGTAGTCGGTCGTCTGGGCTCTCCGCTCGTTCTTGGACTTGGCGATAACGAGTTCTTTGTGGGCAGTGACGCAACCCCATTCATTGACTCTACCAAAAAAGTCATTTACCTCGAGGATGGAGAAATGGCGGTCGTCCAGCGCAGCGGTGTGGTTGTGCGCAAGATTGCCAACGACATGCCGGTGGACAATGTGATACACCAGCTACAAATTGACTTGGCGGCTATTGAAAAGGGGGGATTTGATCACTTTATGATCAAAGAAATCTTTGAGCAGCCCAAGTCAATTCTGGACACTGTGCGCGGACGCCTCAACTTCAAAACTGGCGAAGTCAAGATGGCCGGCCTCGACGCGATCAGCGACAAACTGCTGAACGCCCAACGCATTATTGTTATTGGCTGCGGAACCTCGTGGCACGCCGGCCTTGTCGGCGAATACCTGATCGAGGACCTAGCCCGTGTCCCGGTAGAGGTGGAGTACGGAAGCGAGTTCCGCTACCGCAACCCCATCATTGGCCCCAACGACGTCGTCATCGCTGTGTCTCAATCCGGCGAAACCGCTGACACGCTCGCCGCAATCAAAATGGCCAAGGCCAACGGCGCCACCGTCTTCGGAATCTGCAACGTCGTCGGTTCATCAATCGCCCGTGAAACCCATGCCGGAGCCTATACCCACGCCGGCCCCGAAATCGGCGTAGCCTCGACCAAGGCATTTACCGCCCAAGTCACGGTATTCACCCTACTCGCCATGTGGCTCGGCCAGCATAAGGGCGTGATGTCTGCGGAGCGTTCTGCGGAACTTGCTCGCGAACTCGAGGCAATCCCCGCCAAGATCGAATCCATGCTCAAGCTCGATGGCCAAATCCGCGAAATCGCCAAAACAATGGTCGATTCCACGAACGCTCTGTTTTTGGGTCGCGGCTACAACTTCCCCGTTGCCCTAGAGGGGGCTCTGAAGCTCAAGGAAATCAGCTACATCCACGCTGAGGGGTATCCCGCTGCCGAAATGAAGCACGGTCCAATCGCCCTAATCGACGAGCACATGCCCGTAGTCGTGATTGCACCCTTTGGCGAGCTATATGAGAAACTTGTGAGCAACGTACAAGAGGTAAAAGCCCGGAAAGGCCGCATCTACGCCATTACCGGTGAGAATAGCGATGCCATCGCTGCGGTAAGTGACGAGTTGATTGCAATTCCCTCTACCGACGAGGCACTGTCGCCTTTACTGACCACTGTTCCGTTGCAGCTTTTGAGTTACCACGTGGCAGTGCTGCGCGGCTGCAATGTGGACCAGCCACGGAACCTCGCGAAGAGCGTGACGGTGGAATAATCCATAGAGCAATAAACAGAACAGGGGGCCATTAGCCCCCTTTTTTATGCGATGTACGTTGGATTATAGTCGGTAGGTGGCGCCTAATCCAATAGATTGACCCGAAAGGGAGAATTGTGACATGGGGTTTTGCCAACCATCGTTGTACTTTGAAAACCAAAGTCCAAATGATGGTGCCAACTCTGCAGAAAGTGTCCATCTTGGGGCAACACGGTACCGAAGTCCCCAAAGCAAACTTGCAGTTGGCCCAATGGTCACGCTGCTGTTGTTCATGCTTTGGTAGGCGCTAAATGATCCGCCAACTTCGGCTCCAAAGTAGGATTTGAGCTTTGTGCCACGGCGACTAAGACGCTCAAAGCCCAGTAAGGAGGTTGTGTTTACCCAAAAGTTCGCATTGTTGACACTATTGCTGTAGCTCAAGGTGTTTTGACCTGTTCTCAAGCGCAGGACCCACCGGCCGCTTCCTGCTTCGGCGGTTGCGTTGCGAGGGCTTGCTTTGGCAATTAATTGGTAGTTCCACATACTTCCAAACATTCCGCCTTGGGGCGGCGGCGTACGGATTCCGAGTTCGTAGTCCCAACGCGTTTGGGCAGAAAGGGTGGCAACGGCTAAAAAAGCTGCTAAACTTAGGGATTTTTTCATGCTTTAAAGATGCAGGATTTGGGTGATTCGTTGCATGAACGGTATGGAATTTTGCATCTGACAAGGGAGATTATTGCAGTTATTCATAAATAATTGTGCAAATAAATTCATACATTTCGTTATAAACCAATCACTTTCACAATGAACATCAAAGAAACTGCAACCCTGGGATTAGCATCTGCACTTGTTTTGGGTTGTTCCAAGTACGAAGACGGTCCGGCGTTTTCGTTATCGTCAAAAAATAACCGCCTTTGTCGGGAATGGGAATTAGACCAGTACCAAGGCCAACCGTATACGGATGGAGAATTAATTTTTGAGTTTGAAAAAGACGGAGATTTCTCATTAACGACCTCTTACTCATACAACGGCGGTTCGTATTCGTATACGCTGAGAGGATCATGGGAATGGATTGAAGGCAAAGAATCAGTGACCATAAATATGTCAGGTGATAACACTGTAATGGACATCAGTCGCTTGACTTCGGGTGAACTTTGGGGCCAACTTGACGGTGAACTCGTAGAATTTGTCGCAGCCAAGTAATTCTCGAATTTTTAAGGATACTGAGGGTCTAGCTCGCATGGTGTGCGGGCTGGACCTTTCCCTTTTTGTTTCCACGTATACTGCGGGTCGAATTTTCGCGATAGGCCATGATGGTTACGGATCGCTGAGGGTACTTCCAGTACACATGCAAAGGCCTATGGGCGTGGCATTTTATGGTCAACGGATGGCCGTAGCTACCCTTAGGGACATCCAGGTATTTTATGCCCACGAAGAGGCGGGACGAAACTTGCCCTTTAGCTTTCAGCAGTTTCAAACATTTTATACGCCGAGGATTTCCTATCATACTGGGCCCTTGGATATCCATGACTTGCACGTAACCTCCAAAGGCATGCTTGCGGTCGCTACGAAGTTTTCATGCTTAGCAACATTTACGAGCGAAACCAGCTTTACGCCCATTTGGACGCCCAATTTCATCACCGAACTTCGGCCTGATGATCGTTGCCACCTTAATGGTCTTGCTATAGACGGTGAAGTTCCAGCATATGTGAGCATGCTAGGGTCCGGAAATCGCGCGGGCTCTTGGCGCGATGACATCACTACGGGAGGCCAAATCGTTCGGGTTGCCGACCACGAAGTGGTTGCATCAGGTTTGGGCATGCCGCACAGTCCTCGCCTCGTAGGTGATCGTCTTTACTTTTTGGAATCGGCCAAAGGCCATTTGGTGTATTTGGATCTCAAAACGGGCTCAATGCATGTGGTCGCTGAGTTCGGGAGGTTTGTCCGCGGCTTAGTCGTGGTGGGCCAAACGGCTGTGGTGGCCTACTCAAAGCTCCGCGCTACGAGCACAACCTTTGCGAAACTTCATGGGGTGGTACGGGGTGATTCGGCCGGCATTCTTGGAGTGGACATTCGCACGGGTGCCGAGTTGTTCAATGCGGAATTTTTGGACGGGGTTGATGAAGTCTATGAC
>JBIPMA010000223.1:0-5108 GCA_044369335.1 Schleiferiaceae bacterium
GCCATCACGCCCCGCACCAAAGCCATCGTTGCCGTTCACCTCTACGGTAATCTCTGCGACATGGATCGACTGCTGGCCATTGGCCGGCAGCACGGCATCCCGGTGATCGAAGATGCCGCCGAAGCGGTCGGCTCCGTCTACCACGGTCGCAGAGCAGGCTCGATGGGCCGCTTTGGCGCGTTCTCGTTTCATGGCACGAAGACGCTGACCACCGGCGAGGGCGGCATGTTCGTCACGCAGGACGCTGCACTCTTCGAACGTGTACTGATGCTGAGCAATCACGGGCGTGCGCGCAGCCAGACTCGGCAGTTCTGGCCCGATGAGATAGGCTTCAAGTACAAGATGTCGAATCTACAAGCAGCCGTCGGCTGCGCACAGCTCGAACGCGTCGAGGAACTCGTCGCGCGCAAGCGCGCCATCATGCACACCTATCGCGATGCCCTCGCCACCCACTCGGCGTTGGCGATGAACCCGGAACCGTCAGGGATCCGAAACGGATTTTGGATGCCGACCGTGGTGTTCAGCGAAGCAAGCGGAATCACCCGTGAGCAGATCCAGACGGCTTTTTCCGCTGAGAACATCGATGCACGGGTTTTTTTCTGGCCTCTCTCAGGCCTGCCGATGTTCGAACCCGCCGGCACGACGGCCAACGCCTGGTCCATACCAACTCGCGCAATCAACCTACCGAGCTACCATGACATGAGCGCCGAGGATCTACTGCGTACCTGCGCCGTCATCCACAGGCTGCTCATCGAAGCGGGAGTAACATCGTGACAGCGTTGCTTACTGCCGCCCAAGTCGAGGTGTTCCAGCGCGACGGCATGCTCGTGATCCCTAACTTTTACCGTCGTGACGACGTCGAGGCGGTGCAGCGAGGGATCTACGACATCATAGGGCGGGTCATGCGTCAGCATGGGCTTGCGGCGGAACGGCCTGCGTTCGCCGGCGAGAATTTTGATGCGGGCTACTCGCAGCTGATCGCTGTACATCGCCCGTGGGGCGGCGAAGTCTACGACGCCGTGAAACAAATCCCAGCCTTCTTGCGACTGGTCAGTCTTCCCGAGCATGAACAACTGTTCCGTGAACTTCGTCCCAAGTCAGCCCCAGGTGTGGCAGGTGGAGGTTATGGCATCCGCATTGATAACCCGAACGAAGACAAATATCGTGCGATGTGGCATCAGGAATATCCGGCGCAGCTGCGAAGCGTCGATGGTCTCGTATTCTGGAGCCCGCTCGTCCCAGTGACACTGGAGATGGGACCGGTGTCGGTGTGTCTCGGCTCGCACGGCGAAGGAGCGCTCCCGGTATTCAACGACGACCCGGGAGGCGCCGGGCGCAGCGGCGCCTACGCGCTGCGTATTGCCAATGAGTCAAGCTATCTGGCTCGGTATCTGACGGCCGCACCACTCTCCAGCCCGACAGATCTCATTGTGCTCGATTTCATGGTGTTACATGCTTCGGGCGACAACACCTCGAAGCGCTCGCGGTGGAGCATGCAATTTCGCTATTTCAACTTCGCTGACCCCATCGGAACCGCGCACGCCTGGAAAGGCTCCTATGCGGCTGGTGTTAATTTTAGGCTCATACACCCTGAACTTTTTGTGGAAAACGGCAAGCCATGACCCACACCTGCAGCGTTTGCGAGTCGACTGAGGTTGGGCTCTTGTTCCGGTCAGACTCAGAGCAATCACTGAGCTCGCTTTGCGAGGTCCATCCGGGACGCGTGCATGTTTGGCAATGCCGGGTCTGCGGTCATCTTTTCGGCGAAGAGATGGCCGGGACCCGCGAGTACTACGCGAGCGACTACAAAATCCTGCTCGATCACGATGACGAGGATCAGATCTATGAAATCCGCAACGGCCAGATTGTTTATCGCACCGAACACCAGCTCGCTGTTCTGACGCGCAAGCTGCCACTCGCACCGGGCACACGCCTGCTTGATTACGGATGTGCCAAAGCCTCCATGCCGAAACGCATGCTTGCGCAGCAGCCAGAGCTGCAGGTGCATCTGTTCGACGTCAGCAGCATGTACCGCGAGCACTGGCGGCGTTTCCTCACCGACGAACGCTGCGCCGTCGATACCACGCCTGACAGTTGGCAAGGAAGTTTCGATGTAGTGACGTCGTTCTTTGCTCTCGAGCACATACCGGAGCCGCAGCCCACCGTATATAAGATCCGTAGTCTGCTGCGCGAAGACGGCTGCTTTTACGGTATTGTTCCGGATACTGTCGGCAACTACTCTGATTTTGTGGTGGTTGATCACGTCAATCATTTCACTCCGAGCTCGCTGTTTCTCATGTTGCGCAAAGCTGGGTTTCGCAGTATCAACATTGCTCATGACGTACACCGCGGCGCGTTTGTGTTTACCGCGCGCCCGACTGGCGAAGAATCGCCACCGCCACCGGTAGACTTGCATGCCGCGCGTGGCGTTGCGACGTTCTGGAAAAACATCGGCAGACGCATCCATGAAGCCGAAAGTCGTTATGCCGGAGCACCGGCCGCCATCTACGGCTCAGGTTTCTACGGAACCTACATTGCCACCCTGCTGAAGAAACAAAACGCGCTGCAGTGTTTTCTCGATGCCAGTCCCTACCAGCAAGGAAAGCGGTTGATGGAGCGACAGATCCTCCCGCCTGCGCAACTGCCGTTGGAGGTGAAAGTGCTGTACATCGGCCTCAACCCGAGCATCGCAAGAGCTACCGTGGCAGCCATGGGCTGGATTAAACCCCGTAACCTCGACATCGTCTATTTGGACGAGGACAACGCATGATTGAGGGACACCAGCTACGTCTGCGACCCTGGTCAGAGACAGATCTGCCGACGCTTACCGCCCTGCGCAACGACGTCGCCACACAGGCGCAACTGCTTGCGCGCGCGCGTGGTAACGATCCGATCCAAGTGCGTGACTGGCTGCATGCGCGGACGGCACACAGCGATCGGATCTTCTACGTCATCGCGCTGCGCGATACCAACCACTGCGTCGGCTTCCTGCAGGTTGTCGACTTCGATCCGGTGGATCGGCGTGCTGAATTTGGTATCTGCCTGCTGAGTGAAACGCGACGTCGTGGCTTCGGTGGAGAGGCGCTCGAGCTCGCCATGGCGCACCTCGTCCAGCACTGGAATCTGCGCAAACTTAGTCTACGAGTGCGCGGCGACAACGCTGCCGCCCGAGGCTGCTATAGAAAGCTCGGCTTCGAGGAGTGTGGTCGCTTGCACTCACACGTCTATCTGGACGGGGCATGGCAAGACGTCGTGCTCATGGAGAAACTGCTCGAAGGTTCAGTCGGCGCGTGAACGTTGTTATTTCCCAGTCGATGTATTTTCCCTGGGTGGGATTTCTCGAGCAATTGCGCGTAGCAGACGTCTTCGTGCGCTACGACGACGTACAGTTCTCCAAGGGCAGCTTCACCAATCGTGTGCAGATCAAGACAGCCACGGGTTCGCGTTGGATGACCATTCCTTTGGGAGGCCACAAGTTGGGGCAACGCATCGATGAGGTGCAGGCCGCCAGCGAGAGAAACTGGAGAGATCAGCATATAAGCCAACTAGCGGAGAGCTATCGCGGTTCAGCGCACGGTGAGGACATGCTGACCGTGGCTCGTCAGGCGCTAGACACCGCCAGCAATAATGTCGGCGATATCGCCTATGCTTCAATGCGCGCCTTGACGCGGTACTTCGGCCTCGATCATCGTGTTCAATGGCGCAACGTTGCGGAGCTCGGCATTGGTGGTGCCAGTAGCAACCGTGTACTCGATATCGTCCAAGCACTCGGCGGTACCCGGTATGTCACTGGCCACGGGGCGCGAAATTATCTTGATCATGAAGCGTTTGAGAAAGCGGGGATAGAGGTGTGCTACATGTACTACAATTGCTTGCCTTATCCGCAGCCACACGGACTCTTTACGCCCTACGTCTCGGGTCTTGATCTGGTGGCCTCTTGCGGACACGCCGGAAGAGCGTTTATCGAGCCGCAAATCAGCCCGTGGCGCGAGTTTTCCGCAGGAGCGGATCAATCTAAAAAAGGTGCATCTCAGACCGTCGGTCAACCTGGATATCGATCGACCACTTAGTCTAATGATTGACGATTCTCGGGCGTGTGGGCCGTCGCTCGGTCTCTAGACGGACGTTGATGCAGACGATTCACTACTTGCTTGAGCTTTGTAAAACCCAGGGTGATGGACACGCTGCCACCGAGCCATTCTGACTCCTGTCCTGCAGGCTTACAATGCTCGCCGGGCGACGATAATGAGCGATTTGATGTTGAACATCGGGTCCGGCAGGTAATTCGTAAGGTTCCGGTCCTTGTCCTCGAGCTTCCGTCGCCGCCGCGTGTGACCGCTCTTCCTGCCGTTGACACGGATGCACGACTTGTAGCTGGACACATCGCTGAAAGCGTTCGCCGTGATGGACGTGCCGTCCTCCATCCGCCTCAGAAGCCCGATGAGCCGCTAGCCAGTGAATATCCACTTATTGATCGGTTAAAGAACGACAAACCAAGCACGACGATAATGACAGGCTGCCCGATTAAGCAGGAGTAGAAGACAACTATATTGCAATATGGCCGACGATGTTGGACGGGCAACGAGAAATATTTCTACAGGCTCCTAAAGTACGGGAGCCATCGAACGACTGACCCGTACGAAGGGATCTCGGCGACCTTCAGCACCACGCCCCTAATCAGCCGGCATCAGTGAGAGCGAGCACACCCATTTTTGGGCTTTGCCGTCTCTCGGAGAGGATTTATGGGTGCTGGCGTGGTGATCGGTACTAATGTCGCGTCGATCCATGCATCGCGCGTGCTGTCTAACAACCGTTCAAATCTCGAAACAGCCATGGCTCGGCTTGCTTCGGGCAAGCGGCTGAACTCCGCTTCGGATGATGCTGCGGCAGCATCTGTAGCGGCGAAGATGAAGGTCGACATTCGTAGCACGGACGTGGCGGTCCGCAACATTAACGATGGCATCTCGCTGTTCCAGACGGTGGATGGCGCTTCGTCGGAAGTTGAGAACATTCTCATCCGCATGCGCGAACTTGCGGTGCAGATGACCAACGGTACCTATGAAGACGCCGATCGCGTCAATGCCAATAAGGAGTTCGTGGCTCTGACG
>JBIPMA010000093.1:0-5082 GCA_044369335.1 Schleiferiaceae bacterium
GCGAAGGCTCGGATGAAATTCGTCGGGGAACTGGTACCCAGGACCGCCGGTTCCGCGGCCGTCAGGGTCACCCCCTTGGATCATGAACTGAGGAATCACACGGTGAAAAATGAGTCCGTCAAAGAAGGGCTCGCCCTTTTTCACGGTCACTTTGGGGTGGTTACCCTCGGCCAACGCCACGAAATTGGCCACCGTAATTGGAGCCTTTTCCATTTCAAGTTGTACGAGGATGTCGCCCTTGCTGGTCTCAAAAAGGGCGTAGAGGCCGTCGCCGACCTTGATTTCTTGGTTGTTCACACGAATGTCTGGTGTTGCGCCGCAGGCCACTGCAAGCAGCGCCGAAGCGGCAAGAAGCGAAGGTTTAATCATAGCACGCGAAGGTAGTAAACAAGTGGACTCATTGGCGGAACCTCTCCCTCGCCCGCCAAACCATGTCCAAGATGTGCAGGGAGCAGCAGCACGACGCTGTCCCCATGCCGAGCACGCTGAAGGGCGTACTGAAGGCCCCAAACGGCAGTGGGATCGCGCAGCACGCGCACTTCCTGCTCGCCCTCTTGGTACAGTTCGCCTCTCAGTCCAGTAAGGCGGAAGCGAATATTCACAAGTTCTTTGTCTTCGATGGCGGACCCACTACCCTGCTCGACACGGTATTCGTGAGCACCCGAACCGGCTGACTGAAAGGCCCATCCCGTAGAATCCATAAATTCCTTGATGAATCCGCGCTCTTGCTCAAGCGCCGCACGGTTTTGCTCGATGAGGCGTTCTTGAACTTCTGCTGAAGTCAGCTGCTGGGCCGGCTGGACCTCTTCAGGCCGTTGGCACGACAGGCCAACTAGGCCGATCACCCCAAGTAGGGTGCGAACGCTTAGCCGAGCCATTCTGAAAGCTTCTGAGTCAGTTCTACTTTGAGCTGCGAGAGTCCGAGCGAAGAGGCTCCGCCCGCGGCATTCTGATGGCCCCCACCGCTGTAGTGGCTGCGCGCAAATTCGTTGACGTCGCGATCACCGGTGCTGCGGAACGACATTTTTACCAAACCGACCGCGTCTTCGCGAAGAAGTACGCTCACCTCAACCCCATCCACCGACAGCCCCCAGTTTACGAGTCCTTCGCTGTCACCCGCAACATAGCCGGCAGACTCAAGGTCCGTAAGGCTTAGGGACAAGATGGCGGCGCGTCCTCCTGCGAGCAGTTCCGCGCTTTGCAGACCGTAGCCAAATGTGTGTAAACGACTCAACGGATTGGCGTCGTAAAGCCGAGTGTGTATGGCGTGCGGTTGAGCGCCTGCTTCGATAAGGCGCGCGGCCGTGGCCATCGTATGCGCAGTTGTCGACGGAAAGCGAAACGAGCCCGTGTCCGTGATCATCCCCATCAAAAGGTTTTCAGCGCAGGCCACATCAACCTGGCCCCATCCGTCGTCAGCCGTAATTAGGTCCGCAATCATTTCTGAGGTCGAACCCTTGGCCGTATTGCTGTACGCATCGGTAAAAAGCCCGTCGGGCTGCTGGTGGTGGTCCACAAGCACTTGGCGCCCAGCGAATTCACGCACCATAGGTTCGAGGGCGGACCCCACCCGCGACGGCGTATTGTAGTCCAGTGCAAAGTGAAGTTCTGCACGGCGAAACACCTCGGCGACCTCGTCGGGATGCTCCTCGGCCACCGTCACAAACGCCGCTGAATAGCCTGGGCTTGCTTGAATGGGTTTGGATGGCGGGTTCGGAAGCAGCACCCGAACCTGATGCCCCGATGCCCTGAGGTAGTGGGCCCACCCGAGCGCGGAACCGATGGCGTCGCCGTCGGGGTTCCAGTGGGTGGTAATGAGGATTTGATGGGTTCGCTGCCGCAAGGCCCGAAGTACGTCGTGAATCATGGGGTAAATTTCGTACTTTTGCAGCCGATTTTACGACCTCAATTTCAACTTATCATGAGCGCTACGAACCGCACTTTTACGATGATCAAGCCCGACGCGGTGGCCAACGGCCACATCGGCGCTATTCTCAACCACATTAACAAGGCTGGATTTCGCATCGTAGCCATGAAGTTGACCCGCTTGAGCGTGGCCGAAGCTTCGGAATTCTACGGAATCCACCGCGAGCGCCCCTTCTTCGGCGAACTCGTCGAGTACATGACCAGCGGCCCAATCGTAGCTGCCATCCTCGAGAAGGACAACGCGGTTGCTGACTTCCGTACCGTGATCGGTGCTACCGACCCTGCCAAGGCTGAAGAGGGCACGATTCGCCGCCTCTACGCGCAGTCAATTGCTGCCAATGCCGTACACGGCAGCGACAGCGACGAGAATGCTGCCATTGAAGGTGCGTTCTTCTTTAGTGGCCGCGAGCAGTTTTAAGCTGTGTGATAAAAAGTAAAATCCGGTTAATCCCGGATTTTGTTCGAAATCCCGCCTCGGCGGGATTTTTTATTTTAGGACCAACTCCTTGATTTCGAGCTGATCTTTAAGCTCTTCTTGAAGCCCTTGAAGAAGTCGCGTTTGCTGGGCCCTCAGTTCGTGGCGCAGGGAATCGGAATTGAGGTAGGCGGTTAAGATTCCGTCTGAAAATGTCAGCTTGCGCGTTTTTTGGACTGAAGCTTCCCCGAGCAGTGCCCGCCACGCAATCTGGCATAGCGCCAACTGAAACGCAGGTTTGTGGCGGTGGGGAGCGATCATGCGACTGAGCACGTCGCCGAGGCCTTCGAGGTTGGGGCGCGGCATCGCTTAGGCGTGGGTGAGTTCGTGAACTACAGATTCCTGGTCGAGTGCCTTGAGCAGTTCTGCAGTTCGTTCCGGATGGGTGTCGCTGACAAAGATTTGGCCAAATCGGTGGTCGTTGACCATGCGAATCAGACCTTCGACTCGCTGTGCATCGAGCTTGTCAAAGACGTCGTCGAGCAGCAAGATGGGCTTGCGGCCGAGTGCCTGGTGAAGCACTTCAAACGCGGCAAGTTTAAGGGCGATCAAGAAGCTCTTCTGCTGGCCCTGGGACCCAACGCGCTGCAGCGGATGACCGTGGAGCGTAAAGTCAAGGTCTTCGCGGTGCGGCCCTGCCGAGGTGAACTGGAGCACGCGGTCTTTGGGCAAGCGTTCTGCAAGCAGATCAGCCATGCTTTGCTCGGCCAAAAGGCTTTCGTAGCGGAGCTCCACCCGTTCACGTCCGCCCGATATGCCCTCGTAGGCCTCTTGAAGCATCGGGGTGAATTGAGCGGCAAACGCGCTTCGCGCGGCAAAAATGACCGGTGCGTACTCGCTGAGCTGGTGGTCGTAGAGCTCGAGCATATCGGCCTGAAACGTGCGGTTGGCGGCGAAGTACTTGAGCAGGGCGTTGCGCTGCTTGAGGGCGCGCTGGTAGTTTTGAAGGGCGTCGAGGTATCCGCGGTCGGATTGGGCAATGACGGCATCCATGAATTTGCGGCGAACTTCGGATCCGCCATGCAGGAGCACATGGTCGCCCGGACTGATCATGACTACGGGAAACCGACCCAAGTGCTCCGACAAGCGCGGGTACTCGGCGTCATCTGCTTTAAATACTTTTTTCTCGTTGCGTTTGAGGCCGCAGTAGACGGGAGTTGCTCCAGATTTCGCGCGGAATTCACCCTGCACGACCAAAAACGGAGCGTCAAACTGAATGCAGTGGGCGTCGCTCGAGTGAAAGTAGCTCCGCGTCATGCAAAGCATGTGCACTGCGTCTAGGACCGAGGTTTTTCCAGACCCGTTCGAACCGACTAAAGCATTTAGTTTGGGCGAAAACGAGAATTCAGCCTGGGCGTGGTTTTTAAAGTGGACCAACTTGAGGTGGTCGAGCACTACATCTTGCATGATGCAAAAGTACCTAGGTATGCGTGCTTTGGCTATCTTTGCCGCCCTATGGCAAAAGACAGCAAAAACATCGACTTGGTCGAGCGCCCCATCGAAGCGGTTGAAGAGACCTTGAGCAAGGCAGAACGCCTTTTTCACCAGTACCAAAAGCAGTTGACCTACGCGGCCGGCGCCATCATCGCCGTGGTGGCTTTGGTTTGGGGCTACCAAGAGTTCATCGTAAAGCCCGCTGAAGAAGAGGCTCAGCTCGAGCTCTACGCGGCTCAGGACGTATTTTCTCAGGACTCACTTCGCCTTGCCTTGAACGGTAATGCCGAATTCATGGGCTTTTTGGATATCGCTGACGAATATTCCGGAACTAAGGCCGGCAACCTTGCTAACTACTACGCTGGACTTTGCTACCTCGGCATGGGCAACGCCCAAGAGGCCATCGACTACCTCGAGGAGTTTGACGGCGACGGAACCTTTTTGGACATCATTGCAACCGGCGCCATCGGCGACGCGTTTGCCGACCTCAACCAACCCGAAGAGGCTCAAGAATTCTACGCGAAAGCCGCCGGTTTTGACGCCAACGACTTTTTTACGCCCTTCTTTTTGTCAAAGGCAGCAATCGCCGCCGAAGTCAATGAAGACTTTAGCGCTGCGCTCAAGTACACGAAGCGAATCAAAGAGGACTTCCCGACCTCAGCTGAAGGCGCCAATGCCGACGCGCTGATCGCGTACTACGAAACCAAGCTCGAAGCCAAGTAATGGCTACCGCCGAGCGCGGACCCCTCGACCTCAGCGCCGCTCCCACCGCAAAAGGGCGGCGCTTTGCGTTGGTGGTGAGTTCCTGGAATTCCGAAATCACAAACGCCCTCGCCGACGGGGCGACCCGCGTACTTGAACAGCTTCGCGCCGACCGCGTGGACCGCTTTGACGTCCCTGGCAGCTTTGAACTCATCCACGGGTGCAAGGTGCACGCCGAGTCCCTCGAGTACGACGCCGTCATTGCCATCGGCTCGGTGGTTCGCGGCGAAACGCCCCACTTCGATTTTGTCTGCCAAGGCGTTACCTACGGAATCTCCCGCCTTAACGCTACCGGCAAAACTCCCGTCATCTTCTGTGTGCTCACTGACGACACCTACCAGCAGTCCCTCGACCGCAGCGGAGGGCGCCTCGGCAACAAGGGCGAAGAAGCGGCGGTGGCAGCGGTGCAGATGGCAGCGTTTTAGCTGAGATTGGCAAGGTTAGCTGAGACTCGCAAGGTTGGCTCGTTGGCAAGGTTGGCTCGT